>JBCCSG010000216.1:0-12428 GCA_039200565.1 Cyanobacteria bacterium P01_D01_bin.50
TTTAAGCTACCACAGATCGGTGAAGTCATAGTTATCGGAGGGCGATACGCCTTTGGCGTCGGCTTCGCCGTGCTCGCACAAACGGTGCAGAGTGCGGCGAAGCCGCACCTGCACCTTTAAAATTAAGATGCGTTTGCCCTGGAGTTAGGGGTTAATATATTTGAAGACCTATTTTCTATTTCCTATTACCTGTTTATAATTTATAAAAATGAAACGCGATTGCGAAGTGCATGCCTTTTGGGCTTATAGCAAATACCATTTTGTACGCTTTACTGGAATTATTTTACTGATAGTGTTCGGATTGCTATTTTATCCAGCAAATACAGCAATTGCCAGTAAATCTACTGATGCTTATCAACATAAATTCTTTCCTAGTTCCGATGGAATTGGTAAAGTTTATATGGGTAGAGAAATCTCTAAAGTAATGGGACATAAGGGTGCGATGTGGCTGGAAAGACCTACTCGTGAAGCCCAAGAGCAACCAAGCAAAATAATCAGCGCCCTTGATATAAAAGATACCGATGTAGTAGCAGATATTGGCGCTGGTACAGGCTACATGAGTTTTCGCATTGCCCCTAAAGTATTGGATGGAAAGGTATTTGCTGTAGATATTCAGCCAGAAATGTTAGATATTATCGAGTTTTATAAAAAAGAAACAAAGATTACTAACGTCAAACCTGTTTTAGCAACACCAACCAACCCGAATTTACCACCCGAAAGTATTGATTTAGCATTAATGGTAGATGCTTATCACGAATTTGAATATCCTAGAGAAGTCATGGAAGGCTTAGTAAGATCGCTTAAGCCTGGTGGTAAAGTGGTGCTAGTTGAATATCGTGGTGAGAATCCTTTTCTCGCTATCAAACGCTTGCATAAAATGACCCAAAAACAAGTTAAAAAAGAAATGCAAGCTGTAGGTTTGACTTGGCGCAAAACTAAAGAATTGCTTCCCCAACAGCATTTAATCATATTTGAGAAAGGAGAAAGAGTTAGGAGTTAGTTGTTGGTTGTTAGTTGTTGGTTGCTGCCGGAGTTATGAGTAATGAGTTAAGAGTTAGGGATTTTTAATTATCTCCCCATCTCCCCATCCCCCCATCTCCCCATCTCCCCATCCCCCATCCCCCCATCTCCCCATCTCCCCATCTCCCATCTCCCCATCTCCCCATCTCCCCTTACTCAGCGGGAATAACGATCGCAGTTTTAGCGTCACTATCCCAGACTACCCAGTTAAATTCTTTATCTAAATTTTCGGCTGTGTTTGAAACTTTGAAATAAAGTTTTTCACCTTTTCTATCAATGGCAAAGTCTGCATTTTGAGCATAAATCACCTTAAAGCCCTTATCTCGCAAACAAAACATTACCCAAGCTTTCAATGATTGCTTTGATGGATCGTGGGAAACCATCGGTTTTTTAAATGCTTGTTCTATAACTTGGTATAATTGTGGCATTTTTTAAGAGTTAGTTGATATTTGATAATGGTTAGTTGATAGTGGCTAGTTGTTATTTGTTAATCTTTGGCTTAAGGGCATTGGAAATAGTTATGAGTTAAGAATTTTCTACCCACTCTTCCCCCTCTCCCCCCTCTCCCCCATCTATTATTCCGGATTACAGCGAATTTCCACCATAAATCCATCTGGATCGTAAAAGTAAACTCCTCTACCAGTTGGACGAGTAACAGGTTCTTGAGCGATTTTTATTTGATGCTGTCTGAGTACTTCAACTGCATTATCAAATAATTCGGGAGCAATATCAAATGCAAGATGATTGGCACGAGTAAAACCACGCTCGGGATTTGGATCTGGTGGTAATAAATCTGGTTCCCAGAATAAATCTAATATAGTACCGTCAGGAGTCATAAAATTAGCAACTTTTCCCGCTTGTACTAAATTAACCAAAGTTGCCGGTACTTCATCACCCTTAAGTTCGTGCAAACCCAAGATATTTCCATAAAAATGGCGTGAAACCTCCATATTTTCCACATTAAGAGCAATATGATGCATTCTACGCAGACTTCCCCGAGATATGCCGCTATTTAAAGACTGAGGATTGGATAGCATTTTTAGTTATCAATTATCAATTATCAATTATCTTATCTCAGAGCCGCGAACGTGAGAGAATTTTGTATTTTGAATTCTCCCCGGTTGGCTTACCATGTGATAATTTGCATATAACCGCTCGTGGTATTTATAATTGCGAATTGTTTTTAGCTTGCCTCCCACAAGGGCTTGAGCTTAGTTGATAATTGTTAATTGTTCATTGTTCATTGATAAGAGACTGATAGGGATGAAAATGTTACAACGGATGATAATGCTAATTGATTAATTAGCTTTCATAGTAGTTTCGTATCTGTATATAAGGAATAGGGCTTGTGGTGCCACAGGAATTTAGTTCGCAAATATCACCGCCATTATTGATTGAAGGTAGCAATCGCGATTTATGCTTGGAGTCAAAGCTTCTAGAGTTACCACTTTACGAATTTTCAATAGAGAGTAGCTCTACTGCTCAAGAAATAGCTGGAGTTTTTGAAAAACATCCCTCATTACCAGGGGCAATCTTATTAGACAAGGGTAAATACACTGGGATGATTTCCCGGAGGCAGTTTTTAGAATTTTTGATTCGTCCTTTCGGACAAGATTTATTTTTCCATCAACCGCTGAGCGTACTTTACAGTTATGTTCGCACGCCGATTATAGAATTATCAAATAGTACACCGATTTTGACTGCAATGCAATTTGCCCTACGGCGATCGCCAGAATTTTTATCAGAGCCTATAGTAGTGAAAACTAAGGGAGATGATGAGTACAGATTGCTGGATATGCAGGAGTTAAATATTGCTTCTTGGCAAATTCGCGGAATCGAAACTCAGGTAAGATACGAACGCAGCCAAGCTCAAATTATTCAAAGTGATAAAATGGCTAGTTTGGGGCGTTTGGTAGATGGTGTAGCTCATGAACTTTTAGATCCCGTAAATTTTATTTGGGGTAATTTAACTCATGTTTCTAATTACAGCAAAGATTTAATTCAGTTGATAGAAGTTTACGAACAAAATTTATCATCAATTCCAGAAGAGATTTTGTATTTAAAACAAGATATCGAATTCGATTTTTTAGAATCAGATTTATCACAAGCAATTACAAGTATTCGTTCTGGTGCAGAAAGATTAAAAAAATTAGTTTCCGGATTACAGAATTTCTGCCATATGGATGCTATTTATCCAAAACCTGTAGATTTACACACTCATTTAGATAGTATTGTCTTGCTAATTAGCAGCCGTTTAAGAGGAGAAATTGATATAGTCAAAAAGTTTGGTCATCTTCCTCCTACATATTGTTTTATCGGACAGTTAAATCAAGTATTTATGAATATTTTGAGTAGAGCAGTAGATATTTTACTTGATGAAGCTGTTCGGCAAAAGTTTGAAATAGATTCATCTAGCAATCTTTCTAAAAAACCTCAAATTGAAATCGTTACAGATGTAATTTCCAAGGAATCAACAATAGAAAATGTACCAGATTCTCGGTGGGTATCAATTTCTATCAGAGATAATGGCCCGGGAATGTCTCCCGAGTTTCAACAGCAAATAAAAGAATCTTTCTCTGTAAAAAAAAGGGCTGACAAGGAAACCAGTTTAGCTGTAAGCTATCGAATCGTTACAGCAAGACATGGTGGTAAATTAAATTTTTCTTCTCAACCCGAAAATGGAACTCAATTTGAGATTCTTTTACCTTTAGTTTAAATTAAGTATTAGGATTGGGTAAGAAGTAAGAGTTTTTAACTCCTAACTCCTAACTCCTAACTCCTAACTCCTAACTCCTAATTCTTAACCATTAATTAACTTTTCTCCCCGTTGATAAATTTCCCGGGCATAATCAGTCCAAGTACCTTGTCCCCAATAACGAAAACAACTTGTTTGCAATAATAAATTGTGCAACAAAGCGTTGCGATATTCGGCTTGTTGTGTAACTGATTCTTTTGAGTCAGCTTGCAATAATGAATCAAATTTCTGGTGAAACAAACTACTAAGTTTATTCATGGGATTCAATACGTTTTCATATCCCTTTACCCAACTGATATTATTTGTCCAAGAAGCACCATCCATATGAAAGTTGGGATTTTCTTGTTTTAATTGTTCTATGACTTTTTCTACAGTTTGAGAATTTGATACTCGTTCCCAAATTAAATGTTGTCCCACCGGTTGACAAGTCGGATAATCTTCAGGTTTTGCACCAGCATTTTCAATTAATTCTAAATATTCGGTTCCGTTAACCCCAACTACTCCTGTTTTTCCTCCGCCGTTTTGGCGCATATCATGCCAAGCTTGTTTGTATCCAGGGGGAAATTCGTTCATCATCACTCCACCGTTTTCACCGTCACCGATTTGAGTCACTATTGGTGGAAACTTCTCTTGTGGGTTTAGAGATTTCGCTTCGTAATAAGGTTGCATTTGAGCAACTAATTTCGTATCGGAGCCTTGAGTTTTAATCAAAGCGGTAATGCTTACGGTTTCACCTTGAGAATTTCTAGCCACAAGGCGATGAGGTGTATGTTTATTTTTTAATCCTTCACCATCCAATGTTTGTACTGAATCTTCTTGCACCATCAACCAGCGATAACCGCATTCTTTGAGGGCTTTGACATATTCATACAAAGTATCGGGATGGTTGGGTAGGTGCATTTCAGGGGGAGAAAAACCCTTTACTCGTGCCAGTGCATCCCAACCAAACATTGCTGCAAAATAATGTTGCCATGCAAGTATATGTAATTTGATATCCGGTATCGGTGTAGAAGGAACCACAGCATGGCCCCACATTGTACCCAACCACTCCACATAAGGTTGATATGTGGAATCACAGGTGATACGTTTGAGATTATCTATGATATCTCTGCGCCCCATCTGTTGAAATCCCCACAAAAGATTGCCAGAGTAGTCCAACATCACCCGAGGATTGCAACCTTGAGAGACTAATTCGGGAATAATATCTCCCATGCGACTATAGCAGTTAGCAAAAGGGCCAGCATTATGATTGTCACCTTCACCTTGGTGTTCAAACATATATTGCAGATGACTAATCAAATCGCCATTGGCACCTGCGGGGATTGTCGGTTGGTGCATGTGGAGTGCTACGGCGAAAGTCGCGGTGATATCTGATAAGCGAAGATTTGTTGTAGGTAGGAAAACGGGTGAGTTTTGGTTTACGACTTCTAAAACCTGTTTTTCCGAGCCAGAGATATTTGGTAAGCCGTCAATAGTTTCTGGTAGAGCAGGTGGGGTTGTTAGGGTAGGCATTCAGTTATTAGTTATCAATTAACAATTATCAATTATTAATTATCATTCGCCGTAGTATGTGGGGGTATATTAATTATTAACAATGTGTTAGTCAATCTTTAAATTAATCTACTTTTACCTTAGACTTTGAAGACTTAGACAAAGTCAGGATACGTAACGGAATCTCTTGATTTTCCTGTGGCGATCCCCAAAATTGCTCTAGCGTAGGGCCGTTTTTGATTCGGCAATCGCAAAACAAAAAGTTTCACCATTCATGTAGCAATACGCGCTTTCCCATACGGGTAAACCAGTTCATTCCGTGTCGAGCAGCAATATCCGGTTGAAAAAAAGAGCGCCATAATGCTTGAGGGCGAGCTTGCAATACAATTTCGATGAATTTAACCCATAGAAAAATGCGCCAAGGTGGCATATTAACTGTCTCTAATACTTGATGTTTATAATCCCACAGACGTTGGTCAAGTTGGATAACGCGTCGTTTGCCTGCAATGGTGTAATATCCAGTCCATCGATGCGGCGTGACATACAATGTCATAATCTGATCTGGATCGTACAAAAGCAACTGCCGCAGAGAGCGCACGAAGTCCAAATCGGTAATATCATGTCCGGTAAATCAGTTACGATATGTCATTGCGAGTGGAACGACGCATAAGCCCTTCGGGCACGCTTCGCGAACGCAAGACTTTGGGATTACTTCACTTCGCTATCGCGCAGTGAATAATGACAACTATTTAAGCGGACATCATATAACCTCTTCAAGGTAAAAAAATTTGAATTATCGAAATGTAAGTTAACATACAGCTTTGTTGGGCTCGCGGCGCATTTGTAATAATTATGCGAAGGTAGCGAAATTCATATAGCGCCGTAACCCAAGATTACCCCATAGGGATAAGCAGATCAGATGTTGGGTTACGACACGATTTAAAAGATTCTGGTTAAAAGTCAAATTGATTGTTGTGTCTAACCCAACCTACTAACTATTCCCTATTCCCTACTAACTTGGGAAGATCCGGTAATTATCTCAATCCCAGTTAGCGATCGCAATAATGCATCAATATCAAAAGACTTGGGTCATTTCAGTTATCAGTTATATGATATTCGTTATAAGATTTATTCCATAGCTCGTAGTTGCGCTTTAGCGCTCTAAATATCGACTTTAGCGCTAAAGCGCAACTACAAGCAAAATATTTTTTCATATTGTGGAAAATATTTTTTTCTTTCCACGAAGGGCATTATATCGCGTCTCTAACCACAAAACTTACACTTGCGGTTGTTGAAATGCATAAATCTCTTTAATTACTTTTACCCAACCGTCAGATACAGATGCTAATATCTGTTCGCCTTTTTCCAGGGTTGCTGTAGTCGCATCACCAATGACACCGCTTTTACTCACATTTTTGGTTGTCCAAGCAAAGGGTAATTTTCCTTCTGGAGTCAGTAAACTTGTATTGGGTATTTCTGGAGGATATTCTGCCACAGCTTTGTCCATCTTGACTTGTTCGGGTAAGAGCGCCAACATAATGCTAGTTTCGGCATCTCCTGCATGCATTCCTTGTTGTGCTTCTTTGGGTGTAAGTAATTCTTTAGTAATATTTGGCGCTCGCCAGGTAAATAACGGAAACACCATAAAATCGTCATATTTGACATGTAAATCCCGCGCAACCATTTGCATGATTTGCGGTTGCCCGCCATGAGAATTCATTAATACAAGTTTTCTCAAACCCGCACGATACATGCTTTCTCCTACTTCCATAAGTGTAGCGCTGAGGGTTTCGGTGGTTAGGGTAACTGTACCGGGAAAGTGCCAGTGTTCGTTGGATTTACCGTAATATAACATCGGTAGAGCAAATGCTGGAATATTAGCATCGAGTTTTTCTAAGGCTTTACCTAATACTCCCATACCAATGGCAGCATCTACAATTAACGGTAAATGCGCTCCATGTTGTTCGTGAGCACCTACTGGTTGGATAATAACAGTGTTTTGCTTATCCGGTATTGCTTCCACATCGTTCCAAGTTAAGTAGGGGAAAAATCTATTGGTCGGAATGAAACCGTGCATCATAATCAATTATCAATTATCAATTATCAATTATCGATTTTTAATATTTTCCAATTTTTATAACCAAAAAGTCCATCACGAACAATTATCAATGATCAATGAACAATTATCGATTTTAAATATTTTCCAATTTTTATAACCAAACTGCATAAGTTAATCAAATTCCAACCTATATATAAGTAATAAGTAATAAGTAATGAGTAATAAGTAATAAGTATTTAGGTACACCGTCCATTTCATGGTAGAGGATTCAAGTAATGAATGCAGGTTTCTATTGTCTTTTAAAGACCAGATATTATACCATACTTCGGACTTTATTCATTACTCCTAACTCCGCGAGTTCCGCGAGCTCCTAACTTATTACTTATTACTCATTACTCATTACTCATTACTCATTACTCATTACTCATTACTCATTACTTAATTATCAAGTGCATCTATGACTAAAGTAATTCTCGGATTTGGTAACGGTAATTTAGATTTGGGTTGCGATCGCGTTACGGTAGAAATTCGCGATGATGATGATAAATTAATTGCTCGCGGTAATGGCAGTTTACCTGACTCTCCCCAATTATGGAATTTATATAATTCTTGGAAATCAAGTTTTAGAAGTCGTTTTGGCGGCAGAATCATAATTCCCCAAGATTCGGGAAGTCGTTCATCTATGGTTGAAACTACTTTGTCTGAATGTATCAATCAGTTTCCTAGAGAATTAAATCAATGGTTAAATTGCGATGATTTTCGTCCGATAGAAAAACTATTGCGCAATCATATCAGTTTAAATGCGACGATTAACTTTACTGTGGAAGCAGAAGATAACCAGTTACGGCGTTTACCTTGGTATTTATGGGAGTTTTTTGACGATTATCACCATGCTGAACCAAGTTTGGCTTTTAGTAAGTACGAATCGGGGAGAATTGGTAAGTCTAAGCGAGATAATGTCAGAATTTTAGTTGTAATTGGTGATAGTCAGGGAATTAATACTGAAGTTGATAAGAAAATATTCTCAGAATCTCTAGGGGATACAAGGGTAAAAATCTTATCTCAACCCTCTCCTTTTGATTTGGATGAATGCCTTTGGGATGAACAAGGATGGGATATTCTGGCGTTTTTGGGACACAGTGGAAGTTCTGATGATGGAAGTAGCGGTAGTATCAAGATTAACTCGACAGAGAGACTTTCTCTAAGTGATTTAAAAAATGCGCTATTTTCAGCAATTAAAAAAGGTTTAAAATTAGCGATTTTTAATTCTTGCGATGGTTTGGGTTTAGTAGGGGATTTACGGGATTTGTATTTACCCCATACTATTGTGATGCGAGAGCCTGTACCTGATAAGATAGCCCAAGAGTTTATTAAGAGTTTTCTTCCTGCTTTTAAGGGTGGTAAGTCATTGGCGATCGCAGTAAGAGAAGCGCGAGAAAAGCTGCAAAAATGGGAGAATGATTATCCCTGTGCGACATGGTTACCGGTATTGTGTCAAAATCCAGGGGTTGAATCGATTAGTTGGGTGAATTTGGGAGGAAAACCCGCTTGCCCATATCGAGGGTTGTTTGCTTTTGGGGAGGAAGATGCTGATATTTTCTTTGGTAGGGAAGTTGTCAGCGAAGAGTTATATCAAAGGGTGGAAAGAAGGGAACCTTTGATTGCTGTGGTTGGTGCTTCTGGTAGTGGTAAGTCTAGTGTGGTGTTTGCGGGTTTAATTCCTCAGTTGCGGAATACGGAGATGGAGGTTGTAAATTTTCGTCCCGGGAAAAATCCTTTTGAATCTTTGGCTGTTGCATTAAACGCGATATATGCCGATAAATGTAGAGACGCGATATATGCCGATAAATGTAGAGAAGCGATATATGCCGATAAATGTAGAGACGCGATATATGCCGATAAATGTAGAGACGCGATATATCGCGTCTCTACAACGGTTTCCGATATCGAACAAAATAATTTAAACGTCGAACATTTAATCGCAAAGTTAAAGGATAAAGGGGGATTATGTGAGGTTGTTGAAGCTATTGTTGCTTCGTCTGAGCGTCGTTTGGTAATTGTCGCGGATCAATTTGAGGAGTTATATACACTGTTACCACAATCGGAGGAGAATATTTGTGAGTTATTTTTGGATAGTTTGTTAAATGCTGTCAATGATTCACCAGGTTTTACTTTGGTGTTGACGTTGAGAGCGGATTTCTTCCACCATGCAATTAAAAACCGTAAATTTGCGGATGCTCTAAGAAATACAAATTACCCTTTGGGACCAATGAATCGGGAGGAGTTGCAACGAGCAATTAGACTTCCGGCAGAAAAACGCGGTGTGAGGTTGGAAAGGGGTTTGTTGGAGATTATTTTGGATGATGTGGGAGATAAGGCACAAAATTTACCTTTGTTGGAGTTTGCTTTAACTCAGTTGTGGAGTAAACAAGAAGATGGTTGGTTAAAAACTGCTGCTTATCGGGAAATTGGTGGTTTACGGCAGTCTTTAGCTAATCATGCCGAAGATATTTACACTCAGTTGAATTCAGAGCAGCGTCAGCGAATGCAGCGGGTGTTTATTCAATTGGTGCGCCCTGGGGAAGGTGCTGCTGATACGAGGAATGTGGTTTATAAGAGTGATTTACAATCAGATGATTGGGAGTTAATTACGCTTTTAAATCAAGAAAATGCTCGTTTAGTTGCGATTAATTACGAGCAAAATAAACGAGAGACGGTGGAAATTGTTCATGAAGCTTTAATTAATGGTTGGGGAAGGTTGAATCGGTGGATGGGATATCACCGTCAATTCCGCACTTGGCAAGAAAGATTAAAGGTAAATATAAAAAGTTGGGAGGAGAAGCAGCGTGATGATGGATATTTGTTAACTGATGGTGGTTTGGGTGAAGCGGAAGAATGGTTGAATTCTGTGGAGCATCGGGAATATTTGAGTGATGCTCAGCGGGAATTTATTCGGTTGAGTTTGGATGCGAGGGATAGGAAGATTAAGGAAGAGAAGCGGAAACAAAAACGAACAGTTTTTAGGCTGAGTAGTGCTTTAGGTTTGGCTTTAGTCGCAACGGGTTTTGCTGGATTTAATTGGATGCAAGCGGAGATAAGAGCCACAAGTAGTAATCTTAATAGTTTGGCAGTAAAGTCACAATCTTCTTTTGATGGCGACTTCCATCATGATGCAATTATGTCAGCTATGGAAGCTGGTGATTCATTATCAAATACCTGGTGGAAAGATTCCATACCGAATGATGTTCAACAGGAAGTGAAAGCAAGACTTTTTGATGTTATTAACGATTCTATTTTTGTAAAAGATACTCTTAGAGGACATCAAGATGATGTTAATAGCGTGGTATTTAGCCCTGACGGTAAAACCATTGCTTCCGCATCTGGGGATAATACGGTGAAAATTTGGGATGCTAAAACCGGTAAACAAATTCAAACTCTTAAAGGACATGAATATTCTGTTAATAGCGTGGTATTTAGCCCAGACGGTAATACCATTGCTTCCGCATTTTCGGATAATACGGTGAAAATTTGGGATGCAAATACCGGTAAAGAAATTCAAACACTTAAAGGACATCAAAGTTATGTTAATAGCGTGGTATTTAGCCCAGACGGTAATACCATTGCTTCCGCATTTTCGGATAATACGGTGAAAATTTGGGATGCAAAAACCGGTAAAGAAATTCAAACTCTTAAAGGACATCAAAGTTCTGTTAATAGCGTGGTATTTAGCCCAGACGGTAATACCATTGCTTCGGCATCTTCGGATAAAACAGTCAAGTTGTGGAATTGGGATTTTGAGGATTTAGTTGAGAAAGGGTGTGAGAGATTTAAGTACTACCTGGTTGACAATCCTGAGAAATTGGAACAGCTCGATATATGTAAGAATCAAGAAATACAGCAGATTGCAGCTTTTACTTTGGTTGAAGAAGGTGAGGAATTCGCTAACGATGGTGATTTTGAAGCTGCTGTGGAGAAGTTTCGGAAAGCTAAGCAATGGAATTCTCAATTAGATATTAAGCCCGAAGGGAAAGCTGCGCGAGCTTTTGTTAATCAAGGTAGAGAATTAGCTTCTGATGGTAATTTTGAAGATGCTGTGGAGAAATTTAAAAAAGCACAGCAATTTGATGCTAAAGTTGACCTCAATCCACGAACTGAAGAATTAGATAATAAACCCAAAGTTGTTGCAGAAGAACTTGTAGCAGGATATTTTATTAATCAAGGTAAAGAACTTGTACGCGATGGTAAAGTGAAAGAAGCGATCGCAGCTTATAACAGAGCATTAAAAATTAACCCCGATTTACAAATCTCAGCGAAAGATTGGAATACACTCTGTTGGCATGGTGCGATTAATAAGCATGCTCAAGATGTAATGTTTGCTTGTGAAAAAGCAGTAAATCTTGAATCTGAAAATGGAAGCTTCAAAGGAAGTCGTGGAATTGCTAGAGCGCTAACTGGTGATAGGAGCGCTGCTATTAAGGATTTTGAGGCGTATGTGAATTCCGATGATAATTACTCGAAATCACGGGTTAAAGGTTGGATTAAAGATTTACGGAGTGGGAAGAATCCGTTTACTGAGGAAGAGTTGGAGAAATTGCGCTAGAAGAGTGAAATCTAAATTTTACCTCACCCCCTTCCCCTCTCCTTGATAAGGAGAGGGGTGCCCGGAAGGGCGGGGTGAGGTTTTATGAGTTGATTTTTCGATTTTTCAATAAAACAGAATTTACGATATTGTCACCTAAGTAGGTAGATACAAATAAACCGAACTATGTAACGAAAAGTAAAAATTCGGAAAACCTTGCGATTGCTTCACTCCACTTCGTTCCGTTCGCAATGACGTAGTTATAAATTTTTTCACCTACCTACCTAACAACTGTTAAATTATCGACTATTTTGATAACGCTTGTCCCTTTATTTGACTCAAATCAGAAGCTTATATTAGTTATATAAACGAGCTTCTACCTTTAAAACTTAAGTCATGAACAAGCTAACTTTACTAACAACTGCCTTAAGTCTTTCTTTCTTAGCAATTACTAATTTACCAACCTCTGCCCTGGAAACTAACCCCCAAACAACAACAGAAAACCCTTCTGAGCAAACTACAAA
>JBCCSG010000217.1:0-12427 GCA_039200565.1 Cyanobacteria bacterium P01_D01_bin.50
AAAGTTAGAGAAACTGCTAACACCTACATAGTAAAAGTCAGAAAATGAAGCCGTAAAATCAATAAATGAATCTGTGGTAAATCCATCATCATCATTGAAAGCGACTTCATTTCCAAAAGAGTCAAATATTCGCAATACAGAATCAAGTTCAGAACCAAAAAATTGAGTATCGATATCAACTGTGACTCGATTGCCTGCATCGAGGAATAATTCAATCAAATCCACATCATCTGTTGCACTCACATAGGCGTTGTCGCCGATAGAACCTGTTTCAAAGTAACTACCCCCACCAAACAATCCGCTGTAGGTTGCTTCAAAAATAGTGTCGTTGGGTTCAAATAATGCCATAAAATATTTCTCAAAAACTAAAAAACTTAGAAACAGACAAATTAAACAAACATCAGCAGCAGATATTGCAGCATCAGAAATTAGAACTAGATAACAACTAGCTCACAATCACGCTATCAACAAGGTTTTAGTTAAATGCCTTACTAACACCCTGGCGATACTGACTTTTCCTCTCAGATAATACGCTTCCTTGAATCCTCGTAAACCCTCATTTAATTCGAGGTTTTATGAAAAAAATCGATTAATAGGGACAAAAAAGTTCAATTTACTACGAAGAAGCACTCATCAACAAGTAATTAAACTTAAGTAAAAATAGCTGGATATCGGAAAATACCAATATTTCAGTTAATTTTCTAAACAAAGAAAATGGCAGTACTATTTATTGCCTCAAATTCATTCAGAACTAGTTTTTACTCATTTATCATAATGGTTAACCTCCGTGATTTATTGTCTAAAAAAGCACAATTACATTAATCTTAATTCCTCTGATATACTCCGTTAGCATGATGATATGTGTCAAATCACCCATTAAGTATGGAAATGGAATTTTGAAATTCCTAGTATCTTTTACTACACCCATAAATAATTTCAGTAACTTTTAATAATTGCAATAAAAATCTCAAAATAATTATTGTCATATAAACTACAGAGGAATTTATATCAGGGCGATCGCTTGCGGTTTGGGTGCGCTGTTAGAAACGGGGCGATCGCTCGCAGCTCTGCAACCTACGGCAAGTAGTGGTTTTACACAGTTGGAAACAAAGTTAGCAGCCACAGAGTTTCAACCTATGGCTGCTGATGTACCTTTACAACATCTTTCTGAGATAATTTTAGCTGCAACAGAGGCGCGCTCCAAAACCTTGTTACTACTCACTATTCACTACTCACTTGCCCCAATTACTATTTTTAACGCCAACCTACCTACTCCTTTTCAGGCTGATAAGTGGTAAGCTGTCGTGCATTTTTAATGAACAAAAGCAAGATATAAACAGCTCAAGCGAGACAACGAACCTTATAACAAAGCACTAGCAACTAACTATTAAGCAATACTGTTAATTTCGATAGTAATGTCGTTGAAATCTTGATCTCCACCGTTGGGTAAATCCTCGAAACCAAAGGTGTTATCATCCAACAATTTAATGTGATCGAAGTTTCCGTTATCGCTATTAGCACCCAAGTATGGGAAGTAAACTTCTGCTTCACCGCTTAGTGCTTCAGTTAAGGTACCATCAGCGATAATTACCGGTACTACAATAGAGCCTGCATCAAATTCAAGACTTCCGGTTTCTGTATTATCATCGCTGGTGGAGAATACAGGAGAAACTAGGCTGTTTAAAGCGGCTTCCATATATCCATCTTCACCAACTGCGACACCGCCAACAGTACCAGTAATATCATCAACTGCATAGAAATACACTTGATTGTCAAAGTCAGCTTCTCTGCTAATGGTGAAATCTACCGTTACTTGCTCTGTAGCGAAACCAGTTAAATCAATCGCTTCAACTGTTGTTCCATCGATATCTGTAGTGACGATCGGATTAGGATTCGGTTCATCAAGAGTGTCGTTGGGTTCATTATTAGCTACAGGTGTTTCGTCGAAAGCAAGATTAACAACAAAACCATCCAAAAATCCCTGACTGGTAAGGGTAGTATCGCCAAAGGTTGCAGTCTGTAGAAATCCTCCGGTGCCATATATATTTCCTTCATTGCCAGCAGCTATATCTAACAATGAGTAATCTAATTGTTCAGCTGACAAGATATTACCATCGGTGTCGAGCTTGACGATAAAGCCATTGTTAACGTTAAAGCTATCGTTTTCACTATTGCTCGTAAGGCTAGTGTCGCCAAAAGTGACTGTATTTTCAAAGGCTCCGGTGACGTAAATATTGTCTTGTTCATCAACGCTAATCTTAGCTCCAGAATCTAATGACGTACCCCCAAAACTTTGTGCCCATACTATGTTGCCACTGTTATCAAGTTTGGCGATAAAGGCATCCTTTTCACCATTGCTAGTAAGGGTGGTGTCGCCAAAGGTGATTGTATCTTCAAAGTTTCCTGTAATGTAAAGGTTACTTGCTGAATCCAAGCTAATAGCATTACCAGTATCAGACAAGGTGCTACCGAATTTTTGATTCCACTCCACATTCCCATCACTATTGAGTTTAGTCACGAAAATGTCAGTATCCCCAGAACTTGAGAGAGTCTGATTTCCCAGATTTACATCACCCGAAAAGTTTCCAATTACATAATTATTACTTACTTCATCAGTAACAATATCTTGACCATAACTGGAAGATGTGCTGTCAAAATCTTGAGTCCAAACTAGGTTACCAGTACTGTCTATTTTGGCTATGAAGGCTTCACCGTCAATAGAAGTTGGATCTGCGAATATATCAGTTTCTGTGTCAGTATCTTTGATTCCTGTGATATAAGTGTTACTTAAGTTGTCAGTTTTAATACTTACAGCAAAGTCCATCCCTACCCCTGTATCTCCCAACTGTTCGGCCCAAATGACATTGCCATTACTATCAAGCTTGGTGATAAAAACATCAGAAATATCAACACTAGTAAGGCTGGTATCGCCAAAGTCAACAGTACCCGCGAAAATACCTGTAGTGTAAGTATTACCAACTTCATCGCTATCAATACCGAAGCCCAAACTAATAGATTCAAGGGATGTGCTGTTAAAATTCTCTGCCCATAGAACATTACCGTTGGTGTCGAGCTTGGCGACGAAAGCATCATTAATGCCAGTGCTACTAAGAGTTGTGCTACCGAGGCTGGCATTAAATTGAAATAATCCTGTGATGTAGCTGTTGCCTGCTGCATCAACTGCAATGTTAGAAACAAGGTCGGTCGATGTACCACCAAACTGTTGTACCCACTCTACCTTATTAATACTTCCGTTCATCAGTTTTTATCCTTAATACTTTAGTTTTACAAATTAAACAAACATCACCAGCAGATATTGCAGCATTAGAAATTAGAACTAGTTGTTATCTAGCTCAGAATCATCAAACGCAGCATTGTGAAAAAATTGCATGTTGTCAACAAGGTTTTAGTTAAATACTAAGAACTTGGTGACACTGATTTTTCTCTCAGATAATCGGCTTTCCTTAATCCTCGTAAATACTCATATAATCCGAGGTTTTATGAAAAAACTCAATTTCATTCAGAACTCGTTTTTACTCACAGTAGCTATCATAATGGTTGATTACCGTAGTCAGTTGTCACAAAAATAACACTTAACTTAATCTTAAATCCTCTGATAGGCTCCTTTAGCATGATGATACCCATGAAATCACCGAATTAATATTGAAATGGAGCTTTTCCGAGGATTAGTAAATCTTGCTACACTGATGTTTGAATCACAGCTAAATTTAATAATTGCAATAAAAATCTCAAAATAATTATTGTCATATAAACTACATTAGTGAGAAACAATTATGAGTTGATTGTTTCTATAAAACCAAAGATGAATGGAAATTAATAATGTTTAGGCGCTTGAAAAATCGTCCGATACCATTAGTATCTGTATTTCTATGTGTTTTCTGTCTCACTTTAATATATGGGTGTTTGCCCAATTCACAACCAGTTGCTGAAGCTTCATCGCTGTTAACGGAACCTTTTTTACAATTACCAACCGAAAATTCAGTTAGAGTAGTTTGGTTTACCGAGTTTCCTGGCGAACAAAATACAGTTGCTTACGGTGAAAATCTGAAACAAACTACCGACGCTACAACTATTAAATTAAGTCATACTAGGGAAGATCAAAAATCCAGAGTTGGTAATCAAACTGAAAATAAACAAGTTTACCAAAAACCCGTTAAACGGGATATTTGGCGACACGAAGCTGAAATTACGGGTTTAACTCCCGGTAAAAAAGTTGACTATCAAGTAACTAGCAAACCCGAAAATGGTGGGGATGCAACAAGTAAGGTTTATAGTCTCACACCTGCACCTCAATCGGGTACAAGCTTAAAAATTCTGCTTACTTCAGATCATCAGCTTAAACCAATGACGGCGGCAAATTTACAAAAGGTAAAAGAAACAATCGGAGATATTGACGCGGTGTTTATGGCTGGCGATTTAGTTAATATACCAGACAGGGCTAGTGAATGGTTTGATGATAATCGTGGTGGTGCGTTTTTTCCGGTTTTACAAGGTGCTGCGAATTATGAGATAGATAAAAATGGCGTAAAAACTGTTTATACTGGCGGTACTTTGATTCAAAATGCTCCCATTTTTACAGCTATTGGCAATCATGAAGTGATGGGAAGAAGAGGTAAAAGTGATAACTTGGATGGCGAATATAATGATGCAATTCCCCGGGAAGTGGCTAAAAATTTGTATGATGAATCATCTTTAAAAGCTAATTCATTTAATACCGATACCTACGAAGAAATTTTCAGTTTACCTAAAAGTAAATCAGGGGGAGAAAAGTATTATGCAACAACTTTTGGTGATGTACGTTTAGTGGTACTTTATGCCACAAATATCTGGCGAGTTCCCAGTTTAGAGCCTAAAGCTAAAGGTAAATATCGCGAAAGAGAAGCTGATTTTAATAATCGGGAGAATTGGGGTTACGGACAGCATATTTTTGAACCAATTGATAAAGGTAGCGCTCAGTATAATTGGCTTGTTGAAGAACTGAATAGTCCGGAATTTAAACAAGCAAAATACAAAGTTGTTATGTTCCATCATCCGGTTCATTCTTTGGGGGATAATATTATTCCGGCTTATACAAATCCAGTCCAGACAATTGAAAAAGATGATAGCGGTAAAATAACGGCTGTACGTTACGAATATCCTTTGGAAAAAGATTACTTAATTCGGGATATTATACCTTTATTAGAAAAGAATGACGTACAATTAGTATTTTACGGACATTCTCATATATGGAATCGTTTCCGCAGTACCCGAATTAATTTTTTAGAATCATCGAATGTTGGTAACACTTACGGTGCTTATTTGGGTGAGAAAAAACGCAACATACCTCAAGGGTATAAAGAGAAATATATTGAAGTCGGCGATCCGAATGGTTTAGAACCGATAATACCATCAATTAAACCATTAACTGGCGAAGATGGTAAACCAATGCCTTATATTACGAGTAAGGAAATTACTGTATTTAGTATTTTAGATACGGGTAATGGTACAGTTAATAGTTACTATTTTGATACTACTAAACCAGGAGAGAAAGTAGTTCAATTTGATGAGTTTAAATTGAATTAGAACCCCACCCCTTGCCCCTCCCCGCAAGCGGAGGAGGGGAAAAATGTAGAGACGTAGCAGTGCTACGTCTCCCTAGAGTTGCGGATTATTGAAAGAGATTCCGCTGCGTTACACTTACGCGGTAACCCACCCTAAGCAAGTCTTTAAGCAATTTTTAACCAATCTTTAATTTTAAACTGACAAGCGGGAATCATATATAAAAGTCAAATTCTACCGTTTTTATATATGTTAATTTCCTCAATAAAAAAATTTTTTCAAATTTCAAGCTGTTTGGGAATCTTGGCGTTTAGCTCTGCTACTTCCCTCGCCTTTTTACAAACTCCAGTTTCTGCTCAAAAAGTAATTGAAGATGGTACTTTACCAACTCGTGTTAACACTACAGATAATCTAAATTTTACGATTGATAGTATTAATAATACCAACCGCGTAGGAAACAATTTATTTCATAGCTTCAAAGAGTTTTCTATCCCTAAAGGTGGTTCTGCGATTTTCAATAATCCCACGGATGTGGTTAATATAATCAATCGGGTAACTGGTGGAAATATTTCTAATATTGACGGATTAATTAAAGCTGAAGGTAATGCAAATTTATTTATAATTAATCCTAACGGTATTGTATTTGGTGAAAATGCTCGATTAGATATTGGCGGTTCATTTTTTGGAAGTACTGCTAATAGTATTAAGTTTGCTGATGGAGAATTTAGCGCGATTGATACGACAACACCACCGCTGTTAAGTATTAATGTACCCCTCGGTTTGCAGATGGGAGCTAATTCAGCAGCCATTGAAGTAAAAGCTACGGGTTACACTAGTACTTCTAATGATAACGACATATTTACTCCTTTTATCGTTACTACTGTCAACGGTTTGCGAGTTAAACCAGGAAATACTCTTGCCTTACTTGGTGGTGAGGTTTCTTTAAATGGAGGTGTAGTCGCTGCAGATTCTGGAAGGGTGGAGTTAGGAGGTGTTAAAGAAGGTTTTATCAAGTTAAATTCAACTACACAAGGTTGGAGTTTAGATTATAACGACGTGCAAAATTTTGGCGATGTAAAGCTTGATTCTATGGCTTTAGCTGATGCGAGTGGTGTAGGAAGTGGTTCAATTAAGTTACAAGGAAGAAATATTTCTCTGAGGGATGGTGCCAGAGCAATTGTGGAAAGTCGCGGTTTGGAATCTGGAGGAAAAATTCAAGCAACCGCAACAGAATCAATTGAAATTATAGGTACTAATGCTGATGGAAGTTTGGGTAGTAATTTGTTAACCCAAACTGTAGGCAGCGGAGATGCAGGGGAAATTGTGATTTCAACTCCTAATTTACTCGTTTCTCAAGGTGCGGGAATAATTACTCGAACTTTTAATTCCGGGAGTGGAGGTGATATTACTATAAATGCGTCTGAATCCCTAGAAATCAGTGAGTTTTCTCCGATAAATCCTAGTGCTGACAGTGAAATTAATACCCTAAGCGTTAATTCTGGCAATGCTGGAGATATAAATATTTCAACCAAAAATTTATTACTTGTAGCTCAAGACATTTCATCTGCGACATTTGGTACTGGAAATGCTGGAAATGTTTCAGTGTCAACCGAAAAATTGACAATTCTTGATGGTGGAGTTATTGCGTCTGCAACTTTAGGAATTGGTGACGGAGGAGATGTAAAGATTGATGCGAAATCGATTAATCTCGAAGGCTTCAATTTTAATGATTTCACGCCTAGTGCTTTGACTGCTTCGAGCCTTGGAATCGGTAATGCAGGTAATTTGATTGTTAATACACAAAGCTTGATTGTTCAAGATGGCGGTAGAGTCGATTCTTCTACACTTGCTTCTGGTAATTCAGGTAGTCTAACCGTCAATGCTACGGATTTTATCGAAGTAAGCGGTACTGTAGAGGATTCGGTTAATCCTAGTTTAATCATTTCCAGCGCCAATATTACAGATGAATCTTTCCGACAGTTTTTAGGATTACCTCCTATTCCCAGTGGAGATTCGGGAAATGCGACTATTAATACACCTGTTCTAAAAGTTACTGATGGTGGGGAAGTGACGGTAAGGAATGATGGTACTGGTAAAGGTGGAATCTTGAATATTAATGCTGATTCTATCCTTCTCAACAGCAATGGAAAAATTACGGCATCAACTCAATCTGGTGAAGGAGGTAATATTGATTTACAAATTAAAGATGGTTTAATCCTAAGAAATCAAAGTCTTATTTCTGCTGAATCTTTCGGTACGGGTAATGGTGGAAATATTAAGATTAATTCACAAGTAATTGCAGGTGTAGAAAACAGCGATATTGTTGCTAATGCACTAATTGGTGATGGTGGGGATATTGAAATTACTACGAGCGGTTTATTCGGTTTGGAGTTCCGAGATAATTTAACTAAAGATAACGATATTACTGCTAGTTCTCAATTTGGGGTTAACGGTACTGTAGAAATTAATAGCCCTGGAGTTGATCCTAGTTCAAGTTTAGCAAAATTACCAACTGATTTAGTTGATAGCAATCAACAAGTTAGGAGTGAATGTAGTGCTCGTGAAGGAAGTAGTTTTACAATTGTAGGTAAAGGTGGTTTCGCTGCAAATCCTGAAGATGTTGTTACAGGGGTAAATGTATGGCAGGATTTACGCGATTTAAGTGTTTTGAATGGCGATAAAAAAAGAAGTATTCAAGTTAATAATGATGAGCCAAAACCAATTATTGAAGCTACTGGTTGGGTTGTTGATAAACAAGGTAATGTTGAATTTGTTGCCGATACTAGTGATATTATGAGTCAAGATAATTGGCAAAAAATGAGTAATTGTAAAGGGGAAGTAGTTAATAGTTGAGGTGAAAAAAATTGGATATTTGATTAATTAAGCTCAATTAAATAAGATTACAGCTAAGTTGTTGGATCGGAATTTGAATCTGAAATTCTGTACCTTTACCTACTGATGAAAAACAATTGAGCTTACCCTGATGTTGTTCGCAAACAATTTGATAGCTAATTGCTAATCCCATCCCAGTTCCTTTCCCAACTGGTTTTGTGGTAAAAAATGGATTAAATATTTGTGCTTGAATGGATTCGGGAATACCAACTCCATTATCTGCGATTGCTATTTCTATCCAATTAGAATCAATCGTTGATGTGCGAATTGTAATTTGTGGAGTAATTTGTTTATTTTCTAATTCTTCTAATGCATCAATGGCATTAGTCAAGAGATTGATAAAAACTTGATTTAATTGTCCCGCATAACATTCAATATTTGGCAGCACTCCATAATCTTTGATGATTAGAATTTCTGAACGAGTTAAGGTTGCTTTCAAACGATGTTGTAAGATTAAGATCGTACTGTCAATTCCTTGATGAATATCAACTACTTTTAATTCAGCTTCATCTAGACGGGAAAAATTGCGTAATGACAAAACTATTGTGCGAATACGCTCTGTTCCCATCTTCATAGAGCTTAGTATTTTCTGTAAATCTTCTTGTAAGAAATCTAATTCTATATCATTTTCTAGATTTTGAATTTCGCTTGGTGGATTAGGAAAATGGTGGCGATAAAGCTCTATTAATTCCAACATTTCTTCGCTATACTGTTGCAAATAGCTGATATTCCCATGAATAAAATTAGCTGGATTATTTATTTCATGAGCCACACCAGCCACCATTTGTCCCAAAGCTGACATTTTTTCACTTTGCAGCATTTGTGCTTGCATCTTTTGTAAATTCTGTAAGGTAATTTCTAATTCTTCGCTTCTACGTTTTAAAGCTGACTGAGAATCTTGCAATTCGCTAATTACCTTTTTTAGCAAAAATTCCTTAGCTGTGATATCAGTTTCTAGTTGCTTGCGTTCATTTTCACAGCGTTGGAGTTTTTTTTGCAGAATACGGTTTGCTTTTTCTAATTCTCGATTTCTCTGTAAATCATTGTCACTATTCATAACTAGACTT
Organism: Cyanobacteria bacterium P01_D01_bin.50; assembly: GCA_039200565.1. GTDB lineage: Bacteria > Cyanobacteriota > Cyanobacteriia > Cyanobacteriales > Nostocaceae > Rivularia. The sequence goes on from JBCCSG010000217.1 coordinate 9,519, forward strand.
CATTTTCTCCTATCAGGAGCGTCACAAATGTTTTATTATGAAATCGAGTTTTTCCTTCAGTAGTTAAAGGAGCAATTTCACCATAGGCATAAAATCCACAATAAGGTATTGTCTGAGGTAAATTGTTTTTAACAAGCTGGTATTCTTCGCTAGTTAGTGTTCCGAGAATTCGCCGACGAGCTGCACAAGAAACTAATAAAGCTGCGGCTGGATTTGTACCAGGAAAACGAGTTAGAGCTTGTTTGAGAGAAGTTTCGGAAGCTTGTAAAATATTTTCCCGCGATGCATCGGTAATTTGAACATTTGCTCCTTCAGGAATATCTGAGAAGAAAGTCACGCTCCCAGACTCGATATCATAACCATTTGGCGCTCGCATATAAAAGCGATCGCCATCTTCAAAAACAGCCAGTGCATGAATCGCATAGTTAGCAGTAAACTTTTCCGCTCCGAGATAATACTGATAAAAATCAAGAGCGCGTTGTCCATCGATTTCATAAACCACGTTACCATTTACTTTGGTGACACAACTGCGCTTACCAATGGGAATCCAACCGCTAGCTACTCCATAAGAAAATTTTAAATCACCACAAAACAATAGTACTGGTACCCCATCGCTGACAACTTCATTTTGAAAGAATTGATATGTTTGAGAAAACACATAGTCATCAGCCGCCATTCCGCCAATAATGGGAATTTGTTCCCCCAAACTTTGCTTTAATCCTTCTAATATCAGAATTGCATTGCTAGTTAAACTATCTGGGAAAGTTAGACATAATTGAGGTGGAGCTTCACTCTTAGCTTTTGCCATCTCCACGGCTTGCTGAGCGATAGTTATGGGGTTTTTTGATACCTCCCTTCCCAATCCCGCTCGAATTTCTACCTCATCTGAAGCAAACAGCATCAAAGTCAGAGAGTCTTGTTGAAACCCCATAGATGAAGAAACTTCTCCATTTGTTGTTCCACCAATCAATTCAATCTCACCGAATGCATCTTGAATCTGCTGTACAATTATTCCATGGTCAAAATCGATCGCCGTAAACAAAACACCCGCTTGGGGTACTTCTCCATCTAATAACTGTTTACATTCACCAATGGCTTCCTCGATCGCAGATGCTGAATCAGGATCGATACTGTGCCCAATTGCAACTCGAAACATTTCTTGTCTCCCATTAAACTCAAATATGTCCAGTGTTTCTTCAAGTAGAGGCTTGAGTTAGAAACAACCAGATATTGCATATTTATTGTTCCCAAGAAATACAATCAACTATCGATATACCAAATTTTGGCGTTGCTGATTTAAAGTATGAATTTGATTTAATGGATAACCGAAACCGATGTCTCGACGTTGCACTGCAACGTCGAGACATCTTGATTCATAAACTGAGTAGGCAACGCCCAAATTTTTATCGAATAATTTTGCTTTTTCGGTTCCTTCGTTTGCAAGGGCTAATTAATTTATTGAAGTCATTGAAAAGAAATATTTTCAACCACAATCCCTGATGAGACGTAGCATTGCTACGTCTCTACATTATTAATGATTTAAAGTTTACCAGTAAATACTTTTTCTGCAGGCCCAGTCATATAAACTCTTTGGTCAATTTCCGACCATTCTATCAATAAAGGTCCTCCAGGAAGTTCAACAGTAGCTGTTCGATCGCATTTTCCTGTCAATACACCAGCAACCAAGGAAGCACAGGCCCCAGTACCACAAGCTAAAGTTATACCAGCCCCACGTTCCCACACTCGCATTTTCACGTAATTGGAACTGACAACTTGAATAAATTCAGTATTGATTCTTTCGGGGAAAGCTGAGTTATTTTCAAACTGAGGACCAATTTTTTCTAATTCAATTGCTGCAACATCTTCCACAAAAGTAATACAGTGAGGATTACCCATACTTACACAGGTGACATCCCAAGATTTACCGGCAATATCCATTGTTTGGTTAATTACCTTTTCATTCTCAGCGGCAAGATTAGTAGGAATTTCACCCGCAGTCAACCTAGGATTACCCATATCCACCTTAACTTGACCCTCACTCATCAATTGAGGTGTAATTGTACCCGAAGCAGTATGAATCCGGTACGAATCACTTTTTTTCGTATCCCCTTCTAATTCAGCCAGAAAAGCAGCCATACAGCGAATACCATTGCCGCACATTTCGGGTTCCGAACCATCCGAGTTAAAAATCCGCATAGTATAGTCAGTACCATGTTCTCCCGGTAAGGCAAAAATAACACCATCAGCACCGATACCAAAATGGCGATCGCACAATTGAATAGCTTGCTCTGGAGTCAGCGCTGGTTCAGAAGTTGAGCGATTATCAATCAAAATAAAGTCGTTACCTAAACCCTGGTACTTAGTAAAATCAATTGCCATTTGTCTATGAGATGAATTATTACAGTTAGTAGTTGGTTGTTAGTAGTTGGTTGTTAGTAGTTCAAACCATTATCAACTAACCACTATCAACTATCCACTAACCACTATCTACTATTCACATACAAAATGTTGACAGAATTCGATACTTCATTACCCAGCATCAAACAAATTCAAAATTTAATTAAAGAAAAAACATCAGTTGAATTAAAGCTAATCACCGGCGATGTGATTGCGGGAAAAGTATTATGGCAAGACTTACAATGTTTCTGTCTTATGGGAGAAAATAATCAAAAAACTACCATTTGGAAGCAAGCGATCGCTTACTTGAAGGTTGGTGAGTGAGGGAGAGGGGGAGAGGGGGGAGAGGGGGAGAAATCAAAAGTCAAAACTCCTAAGCCCTAACTTCTAACTTCTTACTTCTAACTTCTTACTCCCAACTCCTAACTCCTACCTACTCACTACTCACTACTCACTACTCACTACTCACTACTCACTCCTAACTCCTAACTTCTAACAACTAACCCCAAATT
>JBCCSG010000218.1:0-12410 GCA_039200565.1 Cyanobacteria bacterium P01_D01_bin.50
CCATTACCCATTACCCATTACCCATTACCCATTACCCATTACCCATTACCCATTACCCATTACCCATTACCCATTACCCATTACCCATTACCCATTACCCATTACCCATTACCCATTACCCATTACCCATTACTTATTACTCAGCCCTCAGAGATATAATAAGTATTTAATCGGACACGATATCATATCTTATTATATTATTAATAAATCCTGTCTCAACTGGGTTGTTTATCGAGGTGCAAGATATGATCCAAAGATTAATTTTTCCTAAAAAAAAACACCTGTGACAATAATTACAGGTTTCCTCGGAAGTGGTAAAACTACTTTATTAAATCATATTTTGAGTAACCGCCAGAATTTAAAAGTAGCTGTTCTGGTGAATGAATTTGGAGATATTAATATTGATAGTCAGCTTCTTGTATCTATCGATAGAGACATGATGCTACTAAGTAATGGTTGTATTTGTTGTACGATTAATGCGAGTTTAATTGATGCTGTTAATAAAGTTGTAGAAAGTAAGGATATCGATTACATTATTATCGAAACTACGGGTTTAGCCGAACCAGTACCTTTAATGATGACTTTTAGGAGCAGTTCTTTGAGGGATATTACTCGTTTAGATTCGATTTTAACAGTTGTTGATGCAGAAAACTTTAATTCCAATTATTTAGAAACTAAAATAGCTTTAGATCAAGTTATTTACGGTGATATTATTTTATTGAATAAAATAGATTTAGTATCGTCAGTAAAACTTCAAGAAATCGAAGAATATATTAAATCAGTTAAAGTTGGTGCTAGAATTATTCTTTCTGAATATGGAAAAGTATCTTTACCTTTGATTTTAGATGTGAATAGATATAATTTTAAAACTCTTTCATTTTCGTCTCTACAACATAATCTTAAAGCATCTTCTATTAATAAGTTAGAAGAAGATAATTTTATGTCTGTTTCCTTCCACAGCGATAAACCTTTAGTTGTTGAGAAATTTAGTAGATTTTTGGACGAATATTTACCGCAAACGGTATTTCGAGGAAAAGGAATTATCTGGTATCAAGGAAGTCAACTACGACACATTTTTCAACTTAGCGGTAAGCGTTGTAATTTTCAGAGGGGTGAATGGACTACAATTCCATCCAATCAACTGGTTTTCATCGGTAGAGATTTAGATGCAGAAGAAATCAGAGGTAGGTTAGAAGAATGTCTTGCTATTATTTAGATTAAATTGATACTAAATTCTCTACAATATTGCTAGTACTCGACCAAATCAATATTACCGGATGAGGAAGGGTGAGTGGTGAGTAGTGAGTAGAAAAAATAGTACCATGCCGTGTGGTACTCCGTGGAGTACTAGTAATTCGCCAAGACAATGAAAGCGGGGTTAAATACGATCGGTTTTATCCCATACCTGCCTAGGGTTGAAACCCCAGTCTAATAGCTAAAGTCGTCTGAAGACGACTAGAGAATACCTGTCAATTTTAATGAGACAGAAAATTATTTTTCAGATTCCCCAACCCCCCAGATGGATTGGAGGGTTAGAGGATCTCGCAATACTAGAAAGTAAAGGTAGTTCTAAGAGTACCAATTACCGCATCATCATTGTTACTGTTGTTACCAGGTGCTGTTACCCAAATAACTCCTGGAGTAATGCTGATATTATCGTTAACTTTGTGCTGATAAAATCCTTCGATGTGGTAAGAAGTATCTCGGGATTCACTTACATTAGTAATGGTAGAATCTGTAACTTTAGGAGTCATACCAAAAATTACCCCAGCCAAATTACCTTTTTTACCAAAGTCAGGTAATCCCAAGGTAACAGCCCAGTTCCAAATTTCTGCATCTCCACTTGAATTCAAGTCACGAGCTTTTGTATAGCCGCCCCAGCCTCCTAGTACCAGGTTGTCACCCAAACCTAATGTTGCTTGAACACCGTAAGAATCACTTTCATAGTTTGTAAGTGTATCTGGAGGTATAGGTGTAACTATACTTGTATCTACATTTACACCTTGTAAACCTTCTTGGTTGTAAGCATTAATGTAGGTAAAACCAACTTTGAAACGCTTGCTGGGTTCAAATGTTAATTGAGCCAAAGCACCGTAGGGACCGTTAAATACACCACTTCTTGGACCAGAGTCATTATTGCTACTAGCTAAATAACCCAAACTCACTGACAAGCTGTCTCCTAACTCTTGGGTAATTCCTAATCCAGAACCATCCATTTGGTAATAGATAGGGTTGCGAGTACCAAAGCTAGATAAAGCACCTTCGGTACCATCACCATCAAATTGGTTGACGGTATCTACCACGTCATCTGCTGCACCTGCATTGGCGATCGCGATGACATTGGTACTTTTTGTCAAGGGGAAACTATACCATAAGCCGTCTAATTCAGCATTGGTATCGCTACCACCAGCAAAAGCTAAAGGAGCATCAGGAGTATCGGCAATATTATTAGCTTGGATACGAGTATAGAGAGTATCCTTACCAGTAAAACTAGTAACGAAATTAATCCGCGCTCTTGCACCGAAAGTAGTATTATCGTCTGCGTTACTACCCTCAAAAGTATCGCTAACAGCCATAACTACTTCTCCCTCTAATTTGGAAGTTGTAGAAAATTGATTTTCCTCTAGTTGAGCAGTTTTCGCTTCTATTGCGTCTACTCTACCGCGCAATGTTGCCAATTCAGAAGTAAATTCTGATTGCAATCTTTTGATAGTTTTTAAATCATCATTGCTTACATTCTTTGTAGCGAGGTCGATGAGTTCGTTAACTCTATCCAAACAAGCATTTAAACCCGCTGCAAATTCATATCTTGTTAATGCTCTATTACCGCGATAAGTACTATTTGGATATCCGGCAATACAACCGTAACGTTCTACTAAGGATTGTAGTGCTTGAAATGCCCAGTCTGTAGGTTGTACATCAGTAAATTGAGAAACAGAAGTTACTTGTCCTAATGTTTCTTCTTGAGTATTTTCCGATGTAACTGATGTTTCTGCTGCAACTGATGTAGCGCTTAAAATAACAGTCGCAATTAAAACAGATGGACAAGAAAATAAAGTATTCCAGATTTTTTTCACTTCTCTACTCACACAAATTTAAATAAACACCGGAGTACAAAAACAGCCAACGCTCTTACACAGTAGTAAATGGCTGTTAATTATTCAAGGCAAATCGAACACTCATAAAGACTGAAAAGGGAATTATGCACCCACTAATTGAAAGGAATCCGATTTTGAGCAAACTTCTAGTTTTATAATCTATTATTTATCTCAAAATCAGATTTCTTCAGACAATATTGATTATTTTTGGCAGTTTTTATCCTTCGCCGCCTTCTCCGCCTTCGCCGCCTTCGCCGCCTTCGCCGCCTTCGCCGCCTTCTCCGCCTTCGCCGCCTTCGCCGCCTTCGCCGCCTTCGAGAGTAGTTGTTGGTGTAACTTCTTCGGTACCCTCAGCACCTTCGCCACCGACATCAGCCCCAGCACAGGCAGTAATGCTTGCAGCCAAACCTAAAGCTAGAAACAAAGCAACTGATTTTGAATTCATTTCGAGACTCCTCACAAATTTAACTAACAGTTTTTCGTCAATAGTCAGTCACTATTACTAACTTCACTTTAATAGGTCAATTTTTGACGTGAAAGAGTGAAGTTGAAGCTATTACTTTATCTTCTGAGGAGAATAATAATACTGCTTTATTATTGAATATTGATTACAACACACTTACTTTTTTAGTAGTAAAAACTATATTGTAATCATCAATAATAGAGTATTATTGCTATGTGCCTCATGCATCCGGGAATATCGATCTGATCGGGGATTAAAGTTGATAGTAAATTGCATTAAGGTGAATTAGCAAGAAATGTAGGTTACAAATATATAATCAGTTTTTTATTGTCCTTAACTAAATATTAATGATGCTATATGTACATAATAATGTTGCACTATTGAAATTAATAAAATATTAAAGTTAATTTTTAGTATTATTTAGACTTCTCTAGGATATATTTCCTATTATAGTCATTAAAATTTAACCAATCTGGCTTTTTTTTAAAGAGAAGCTCTGCCTGCATTTCTACAAACAATAAAATTAAATTGTATTGAATTGCATTGTATTCAATATACATTACATGTTTATTGATAAATGTTATCGTTAAGCTGATCTGCTAAATAAAGCAACACACAAGTTGTTTATAAACTGTGGGTAATGCTAAAACTTTCACTATTATAGCGGGAAGAAAAGAAAATGGCTTGGTGAAGGAAGTAATATTAATACCTATTTTACCAGAGCGTATCAAGAAGTGAAAAAGAGCGAACATCCTGCACAATTGTGACGATAAGCCGCTCACGCATGCGCGAAGCCATCGCTCTTGATTTTTATTCAATTTGAAGTTTCATTAACTAGCCTCAGAAGAATCAGATTCTTTTGTCTTCTGTTGGTTATCAATAAGATTTGCTTTTACTTTCTCACTTATTTCTGCTTGCTCTTCTGAAGATAATTCTTCTGAATCTACCTCATCTTTAATTCTTGCTGCTTTAATGCGCTCAATAGAGTCAAGTAAATCGCTAAGTTCGACAATGATCTTACCCTTACGAGCAACTCTCATCGCAGCATCAATGACGGCATTTTTAATGTCTCTACCACAAACGTCTTTAACTTCAGCAAGTCGTTCACAAGTTATGTCTGTTGCTAATGGTAACTCTGTAGGTAAATGTCTTTTCCAAATCTCTTCACGAGAAGCTTTATCTGGTAATGGAAAATGGATATTGCGTACTCTAGTTTCAAATGCTTTATCGTAGTTTTCGACTAGATTTGTGGAAAAAATCACAACTCCGTAAAATCTTTCTAAACAGATGAGTAATTGACTACGCATCGAATTAATAGCTTGTTCTGATCCTTGGGTGACATTAGTTAGTCTTTTGGAAAGTAAGGAATCAGCTTCATCGATGAATAATAAGGCATTATCTCGTTCTGCTGCAAAAAAGATCGCTTGTGCTTTTATGCTCCTTGTTTTGGTTTATTGTAGTGTGGATTTTGCAATAAAATAGGACTTACGATATTGTCACAATTGGTTGTTGGAGCCTTACTCTCATTGCCTTATTACTACCTTCAAGTTTGATCTGAACTACACACCCTACAGGATATAAAAAAATAATCAAAAAAACTCTGCGTCCCTCTGCGTGTACTCTGTTCACCTCTGCGTTCAAAAATACAGTAGTATATTTTAAAATTATTGTGGTACGGAAATCCCTGCCCGTGAGAATATACCTGATTAAGATATAAAAATAGAAAAAGCCTCTGGTATTTGGTGAAAGAGTATGCTTAACCAGAGGCTATAACTAAATTCAAAAGACTATAGATATAGATTATGCTTCAATACCTAAAATATCCCGAGCCTTAATTAAAGCATCGCGGAAATTATAACTAGCTTCAAGAATTTCACCCCGCTGTTTGATATTAACGGAACTATAAGGTTTATCAGCAACTTGTCCCTTAGTAAAGAATGGTTCTACAGTCTTTAAACAAGCTTGAGAAGACTAGGCTTAAAGCCGCCAATCCCAGTCCCAACAAACGTAAGATATTTTTTCATTTTTGTTACAATATGCTCCTCACAATACTCTTGGAATGATACATATATTGAGAATAATTATCAATTTTCTTGATAATTTTTTTCAATTATATTTTAAATCTACAGATCTACCATTGTTTGAAGCGTTTATTATATAGATTTTTTACATAGAAAATACAAAAAATAAAATCACCTATAGTTCAAAGAAATTGTATTTATAAACTAACTTTAATTAGGAAAATAATATTCATCAAGTAGTTTCTTTTATATTTTTTAACAATTTATTATTTGACAACAAGTATAAAGAAATATTGGATCAACTATCTTTTTCGTTTTCATCTCCTTCTGCAATTTTGATTAGATGATTTAAGTCATAGCCAGGAATCTGATAAGCTGCGCCAAAATCTATCACAAACAGACCTTCAAAAGGAGTTAATTTAATAATATTAAAATCTGGTAAGTTACGAAAAATATAAATAATATTTCCAAATCTTTGATCGAACTGATTAGCAATATGCTCCCATTCTGTACTATTCCTGCCTACAGTAGTGGCATCACAGGAATATGTCAAACGCCGACGAGCAAAAATTTGTTTACTTTTAGTTTCGTCTTCAATTAACATAACGCTAGCTCTAGCATTTGCTTGAATATTAGAAGTATGAATGGAAAGTTTACTCACAAAAATATAAATATTTTTGGCTTCATCTATAACAAACGGTGCATAGCTGACATTAGGAATGCCTCCAAAACTAACTGTTCCTAATACCACCGTTCTTACACTGTTAATTAATAAGTTGTATGCTGCTTTTGCTCTTCCTATTTTCATTCCTAATATATATAAACCCATCTATAATAATTCAAGCTTTAGCTTGCTTGCCTATATTTACTCAGTTCCACTTATTTTTTTGAACTCATAACCCCAAGCAATTAATCGTTTTTAAAATAAGACTCCAAAACTTATTGCAAATAATTATAAATAATTATACACATATTACATGTGTTTCATATGACAATTTTAATTCACGATAAAAGCCTAACCCATATAAAATTGACTTAATCTATACCAAATTATTGCAATTTTTTATCAAAAAGCTGAAAACAAGATATAATCATAGCTAATAGAGATGAGAAGTTGCTCAAAACAAAATTTATCTGAGAACTTAGGGAGCAATTCTTTAATCGGATTTTTTTGCGGCGGCTAGAATCATTAGGAGTAGAGCAGGTAATGGAGATAGCACGAGTTTCTAAAGCTTATGAGCAAGCGACAAAAGTTGATTTACGCGCATGGATAAAACCTACTTTTTCTCCAGAGCATGGTGTCTTAATTATTTTATTCGGTTCTTTTTTGACGGGAGCGGCTTTAGCTCAAACTTGGAATTATTGCACAAATTTAGCATTAATTTGTGCCTTTTTTGCTTTACAAGCAGAACATCCCCTCATAGTTTGTATAAAACGACGCAGTACTTTCAAGCCCAGATTTGCAATTTGGGCTGGAATTTACGGAGCGATGGCCATTTTGCTGGGGATTTGGTTGTGGATTGTGTCTCCAGTTATAGTGTGGATTTATGCAATTGTGCTTTTGGCATTAATAGTTGATGTAATCGCAGTATTCAAACGAAAACACAAATCGATTCTCAATGAATTAGTTATTTTTGCGGCTATCTGTTTATCGACTCCTTTAGCTTATGCAGCGACAACGGGGAGTCTTTCTATAGAAGTAATGACAATATGGATATTAAATACATTATTTTTTAGTAGCGCAATTTTTACTATTAAGTTGCGACGCAAAAAAACCAGTTCTCTAAAACCCGGAGTCGTGTATCATTCAATTGCGAGTGTAATAGTCATCGGTTTTTTCTTTCTCGGCTGGTTGAAATTAGTCACGGCTTTAGCATTTGCGATCGCATTAATTAAATTTGCTGTAGTTATTGGCTTTCATGATTGGTACACCCAAGCCAGATTTCATTCTGTGGCTTTGCTTGAGACTCGTTTCGCTTTAGTTTATATCGCAATAACTGCCATCAGCGTGCTTCCAGCGCATTTACCTAGTACTTATAGTACTCTCACAAGCTAAAATTGCTGGATGACGGCAAGCAGGGGGGGAGGGGGAAGAAAAAACTTTCTGTTTTTATGATACACCAGGCATAGTTGACTTGCCAGATTACTATAGAACTTACGCAACTGGCCACTTTTTCTTGTAGGCTGCTGTGAGGGTAACCCATTAAAAATTTTTAATGGGAACCCTATGACACTTTGCTTGAATTCTAACGCAATAAACGGTGAGTGTACGGCAAAATCCGAGTTTCGTGACACTTGCGGCTATTCCTGTACTAGTACTCTAGTAAACCAACTAAGCCTTGGTGAGGGCAAGCAGGGGGAGAAAATTACTTTTTTTTCTTACAATTAACCCCGCAAAGTTGACGAAGGTGAAGCATTAGAAGTAACCCTCATTAATAGAGGAAGAGAAAGAGGGAGGGAATGAGGGGAAATTGTTACAAGTAATCATAAACTGGAATAGCAGTAGCTGAATTATCCATTAGTCTTACTAATAAAACTGGTAAAACATGACCAACGAAGTATCAATCGCAACTATGTAATTATATAGTTATAGTTTATACTTTTGAATGCATTTAGAAAATTATACATAAAAGTGAATATCGAGTTAGTAACTGGCTACATCGCTCTGATTGCTTATATTGCAACTCTATTGCCTTCTAATTTGATTATTGTATTCCCTATCTGGAAAAAGACTTATTGGCGAAGAATTCTGTTGAAAAACCGTAGGGAAATCGGTTTAATTTGTTTTTTACTTGCAACAATACACGCACTGTTAATAGTACAGCTACGCAATGTAGACATGTTGAGTCTGAATACTTATATTGAATACTTTACAGGACTTGGTTCTATTCTAATTTTTACTATCTTAGCGTTGACATCTAATAACTGGAGTATTCGTAAACTTGGTAAAGATTGGAAAAAACTGCATCATCTGACTTATCTTGCACTACTTCTACTTATCTTCCATTTACTTTTAGCTAAACAAGGTAAATGGGATTGGTATACTTGGTGTGCGTTTATTACACTATCTTTCCTAAATTCCCTCTGGTTGCTTCGTATTTCAATGCGATGACAACCATTCATAGTACTCTCACAAGCCGAAATTGACTGGTTAGGATAGGGAGAGGGGAGAGGGGGAAGAATAATTTTTGAGGGGTGAAGATAGGGAGGGGGGAGAGGGGGAAGATAGGAAAGAGGGGGTGGAAGAGATTTTTATACTGCTCTTTTACTCATCAAAATTAATGTGGTGGAGTATTAGGAAAATTATCTTTATGACAAGGTAAGCTGTTGTGCATTTTTAATGCACAACAGCAAGTCAAAAGTCCGGCATTCAAAAGTCCGGCATTCAAAAGTAATATTGTTTGAGCCATCATTATCGAATCGAATAATATACAACTTAGATGCGTAGCAGCTTAGTAGTGAATAACTAGTTAATAGTGAGTAAGCTGTTGTGAATCTAATTTGTATTCGGATTTCTTTAAGTTCATAGGAATGATTTAGGAGTACTCTATCAAGCAATGTATTAGTAGAATTTACTTTCAGTAATATCGCTTCAAACTGAAAAATTGACCTTTCACTGAGGGTTTACATTGAAATTTACTCGTTATACATTACATAATAGTTGGTAAATGTTATCGTTAAGTACAGCTAATACAGTGAAGCTACAGAGAAAGAATATAGAGGTTAATTGTTCTCCATTGAGAAAAACATTTCGTTTTTGATGGAAGAGAAACAACTACGTTAGTAGCTAAATTAACTTGTATTTATGCTTGTATCCAACTAATAGCGTGCTTGCGAACGTTATGATGTAATACTTAATGCATAAATATTATACGTAAGATCTTTATAACTTAACTGGAAAAAGCTAGTTGTTTTACTGGAGAAAAATATTAAAAATGAGACAAAAATTATTATTAACAGGATTGATTGCTTCTTTAGTCATCAGCGCGGGGTGTGAAGCACTGAGCAATAATTCAAAAAAAATTCTCATTGTTTATTCCGGTAGAAACAAGAAACTAGTTTCCCCAATATTACAACAAGCAGAAAAAGACTTAAACCTCGATATTAGAGTGCGTTATGGTAAAACCTCTGAATTGGCGATCGCACTTTTAGAGGAGGGAGACAAAAGTAAAGCAGACGTATTTTTCGGACAAGATGCGGGTGCTTTAGGTGCTTTGGAACAACGGCAACGTACTATAACAATTCCGTCAGAGTTACTTGAGAAAGTGGATTCGCGTTTTCGTTCGCCAACGGGAAATTGGATCGGAATTTCCGGACGCGCTCGTGTAGTTGACTACAATACAAACTTAGTAAAAGAAAGCGAACTGCCGAAAACAGTTTGGGAATTAACGGAACCAAAATGGCGTGGTAAAGTTGCTTGGGCACCTACAAATGGTTCGTTTCAGTCATTTGTGACGGGAATGCGAGTAGCAGAAGGCGAGGAAAAGACATTGGAATGGCTGAAGGCAATGAAAGCCAACGGTGTGAAAAAGTACGGTAACAATGTGGCAATAGTAAACGCTTTGGGAAGAGGTGAAGTTCATCTTGGTTTAGTAAATCACTATTATCTACCCCGTTTTACCAAAGACGATCCTAACTTCCCCGTAGCTCATCACTTCACCAATGGGGATGCTGGAGCAATGATTAATGTTGCAGGGTTAGCAATTCTCAAAACTACTAACCAAGAAAAAGATGCTCAAGAATTTGTAAAGTATATGGTTAGCACCGAAGCGCAAAAATACTTTGCTTCCAAAACTAACGAATATCCCTTGGCTAAAGGAGTAGAAGCAGATAGTTCATTAGTACCTTTGAGTAAACTCAATCCTCCTAAAATTGACTTATCACAACTATCAAGTTTGGAAGAAACCTTAAAGTTACTGGAAAAAGCAGGAGTTGTTTAATTGGGAGTTAGGAGTTGTAGAGACGTAGCAGTGCTACGTCTCTTATTGAGTTAGGAGTTAGTAGTTAAAATTTCTCCCCATCTCCCCATCTCCCCATCCCCCCATCCCCCCATCTCCCCATCTCCCCACCTCCCCATCCCTTCACAAACAAGGAGTAATCAAAAAGTGTCAAAGGCGACTCGCCCCCCATTATTTTTGACAATTGCGGCAGTTGTGGTAGCGATCGCGATTGCTTTACCGTTGTTTTATTTGGTGATTCGTGCGTTTGCTGCTGGTGGGGAGGAATTACTGCAATTATTTACCCGCCAGCGAAATATCATCATTTTGTTCAATAGTATTGTTTTGATGATAGTTGTAGCGTTGTTATCTGCGCTAATTTCCATACCTTTGGCATTTTTAACGGTACGAACGGATTTACCAAAACGGCGTTTTTGGTTGATAGTAACGACATTGCCTTTGGCAGTACCTAGCTATGTTGGCAGTTTTGCATTAATTGGAGCTTTTGCACCGCGGGGTAGTTTTCTACAGCTTCTACTCGAGCCTTTGGGAGTGGAAGAATTACCTTCTATCTATGGTTGGTTTGGTGCAATTTTTGCATTAACTTTGTTTACCTATCCCTACATGTTATTAAGTCTGCGATCGGCATTGCAAGGGTTAGATCCTTCTTTGGAAGAAGCTGCTCGCAGTATGGGTTACAACAGTAGAGAAACTTTTTTTAAAATTGTTCTACCACAGTTGTATCCATCATTAATTGCCGGAGGTTTATTGGTAGCATTGTATGCTTTACGAGATTTTGGTACCCCTTCCTTAATGCAGTTTGATGCCTTTACCCAGGCGATTTTTATCCAATATCAAGCCAGTTTTAACCGTGATGCGGCAGCGGCTTTATCTTTGATGTTGGTAGCTATAGTAATGTTTATCCTGTGGCTAGAATATCGAATGCGTTCCCGTGCTGCTTATTACACTCGCGGTACTGCATCGTTTCGTCGGGTGAAGCTTGTTAAGTTGGGAGTGTGGAAGTTACCAGCCCTTGCTTTTTGCGCGATAATTACTTTTTTGGGTGTGGTATTACCTGTAATCACAATTGTATTTTGGTTAATCCAAGGATTTTTAACCGAATACGAATTTATTGACTTACTACAACCTACCTTCAATTCAATTACCGCAGCTGGTTTAGCAGCAATTGTTACAACTTTATTTGCCTTACCAATTGCCATCTTATCAGTACGTTTCCCTTCTAAAATCATTGCTATAATTGAGCGTTCAACTTATATTTGTTTTGGGGTACCGGGAATTGTTGTAGCTTTATCGTTGGTATTTTTTGGTGCTAATTATTTACCATTATTATACCAAACTTTACCGATGCTGATTTTTGCATATTTGATCTTATTTTTGCAGCAATCAGTAGGAACTGTGCGTACTTCTTTATTACAGGTAAATCCTAAAATAGAAGAAGCGTCACGTAGTTTAGGTAAATCATCCTGGCAAACTTTAAAACAAGTCACCTTACCTTTAGTAAGTCCAGGTATTTTAAGCGGTGCTGTATTAATATTTCTGACAGCAATGAAAGAATTACCCGCTACGATGTTGTTATCACCAATCGGCTTTGATACCCTCGCAGTAGAAATTTGGAAAGCTACAGAAAATGTAGACTTTGCTGATGCAGCCGCAGCTTCATTGATGATATTGATAGTATCTATGGCTTCAACATTTTTCGTATTATCCCAAGAGAAAGGTAATGGGTAATAGGTAATAGGTAATGGGTAATAGGTAATAGGTAATAGGTAATAGGTAATTTAGAATTAGAAAAAACTGTATTATTTTAGGATGTTAGCTTTAAATGATAATCAGAGCGATAAGTGCTTCTGTTGTAGAGTTTACCACACTC
>JBCCSG010000219.1:0-12286 GCA_039200565.1 Cyanobacteria bacterium P01_D01_bin.50
CAAATCTGACACTGTGTTTTCACTGATTGCATTGTGATTTTTATCGGCAAAAATAAATATATATTTATAAAAATTTGAATATACATTTAACTATAGGATAAATTTATATGGTAGCTGAAGTAGTTAGACCCAACGTACAAGACTTACAGCAAGATGTTATTGAGTTGTTAGGGCAAATTAGCGATTTAATGAGTCGTGCAAGTTCTAACCTAAGTTCTGATGAGCCTGATAACAAGTATATTGACTTTGAAAAACAAATAAGAAACGAAACCAGCAAGGTTGAAAATTTGGAGTTAAGAATGGCAATTGTGGCTCCAATGAAAGCTGGTAAATCGACTATTGTGAATGCAATTGCAGGACAAGATATTCTCCCCAGTCGTAATTCTGCAATGACTACGCTCCCAACTGAAATTATTTTTGATGGTGATTTAAAGCAACCTATTTTAACTTTGAGTGCTGGGGTTTTATCTGTTTTTCAAGATACTTTAGTTGCTTTACGGGAAAAGATTAAAGAGCGGGGTTTGGAAACAGTAAAAGAAAGACTTGCTAATTATCCTCACCTACAAAAAATGCCTAAGCTAATTCAAGAATTAAAAGTTGGTGAGTCGATACCTCGTAAATCTGAAGGAAGGGAAAATATTGCTCTTACTTTAACGAGTTTGAACGATATTGTCAGACTTTGTAGTATTTTAGATCCGCAATCTGACCCAATTCAATATCTGGAAGATGTTCCTAAGATTAAGACTCCATTTTGGCGTGCTGTAGAGGATAATCAAGCAAATACTCAAGGAAAGCTCGTAATTGTTGATACTCCGGGACCTAATGAAGCCGGGGAAAATTTACGATTGCAAGCGGTTGTGGCTGAACAACTTGCTAAAAGTTCCATAGTTTTAATTGTGTTGGATTTCACTCAGTTAAAAAACGAAGCAGCAGAGAAGGTTAAACAAGACGTTCAAAGAGTGATTGAGTTACGGGGTAAGGATAATCTGTATGTGTTGGTAAATAAAGTCGATCAGCGTCGAGATGGTGATATGAGTCCCCAACAGGTTCGGAATTTTGTTGCTGCTGAATTTGGTATTGGTGAAGTTGGAGATAAAAATCGTGTCTTTGAAATTTCTGCCAGACGTGCTTTTACTTCTGCAAATTTTTTGATGGAGTTACAAAAGTCTCCTAATGTAAAAGTTACTGGATTAAAGACTGTTCGTGCTTTAGCTCAAGAAGTATTTGGGATTGATTGGGAAGAAGAATTAGAAGATGCAGAGAATCATCAATTACAGCGAAAAGCCGAGAGATTGTGGAAAAAATCTGGTTTTGAGCCATTTCTGAATGATGCGATCGCTGCTTTGATCAGAGAAGCAGCACCAAGATGTATGAGTTCTGCATTAAGAAGCGCTCGTAGTAATCTTACGATACTAAATGACGATGTACAACTTCGTAGTAGTGCAATAAATCAAGATGATGAAAAAATTAGATTAGAGTTAGAAGCGCTCAAAAAAGATTTAGAAAGTCTAAATGAATGTCGTAATCGTTTACAAGAAATAAATACGATTCGAGAAAATCTTGAAAATAATCTAGATAATCTTCTGATTGAACTAAAAAAAAATGCGAAGATGAGTCTTGAAAAATATTTTAAACAAGAAGAATATAAGCGTGGTAATTTGGTTCAAAAAGCAGATATTCAAACAAGAGATTTTTTCGATCAGAAAATCAGTGAGTTTGAAATATTTCCACGATGGCTTTCACGACGAATAAAATCTCAAATCGAATTTAAAAGTTCTGGTGTTTTTGAATTTAGTAATGAAGTAGAAGCAGAAAATTTTGCCAATCAAGCAGTTTCATATTCTAAGGTAAGAGCAGAAAATATTTTATCGGGAATTCGCAAACAAGCAAGAGCAGAAATTGCAGCAGCACGTTCAAGTATAATGAATTTTGTTGATACGCAAACAAAGCCTATAATCAAAAACGCTCAACAAAGATTAAATGAAGTATTTGATGTAAATCTTTCCTTACCACAACCTAATTTAGCTTCTGAGGATATAGAAGTTTCTAATCCTTACATTAAAAGAAATACTAAATATATAGACCAAGGTTATAAATATATAAAGAAGAAGAAAAGAAAATGGTGGAGTCTGTGGTTAATTCCTGTAACAGTAAAAAAGAGGGTAAAAAAACCTGACAAAGAAGTAAAATACTTTACTGTTTATCTAGAAGATGTAATATCGCAAGTCAATGATTCTTTAGAAAAAAGTATTGATGATATCAATTCCAATATTAGGGATTATATTGAAGATGATTTTCAACAACGAATTAATATTTTCTTTAATGAGTTGAATATTTATCTAAGCAACTATAGTGATAACTTAGCTCAAGCACAAGCAGACCAAAAAAAGAAAACTGAAGAGAAAAACCAGTTAATTTATGAGCTTAATTCTTTAATATCAGTATCTCAAGACAATATCAAAGATACCAGTTATTATCTAGGAAGAATAAAACAGTTAATGGAGAAAAACTAATGACAAGTATTTCTCCTCTGACAAAATCACCTCATATTCAAATCAGTTCTTCCACTAACCACCTCTCACAATTACAAAACCGCATTCCCTCCGTCAGTGACAAAGCATATTGTAGTCATTTGTTAATGTTTTTAATTAATATTAATGATTTTAACGATTATCAGGAAATAATTTTATTTGGTGTACTAAGAGCACAGAAGTAAGAGATTATGAGAGATAATTGGTTTTCTCGGCAATTAAATGGTGCGTAACGGCATTTTATAATTGACAAATACTAATAATAAATATTCGAGCCGTTACACACCCAACATATCTGTCACAGAGGTAAGAGATAATTGGTTTTCTCGGCAATTGAATGGTGCGTAACGGCATTTTATAATTTGCAAATACTAATAATAAATATTCGAGCCGTTACACACCCTACATATCTGTCACAGAGGTAAGAGATAATTCGTTTTCTCAGCAATTTTATGGTGCGTGACGGCATTTCATAATTTACAATACTAGCTATAAATATTCGATCCGTTACACACTCTACCTTCTGTTGGGAATCAATCAGTAAGATTTCATCGTATAAATTGGTGGTGCGTGACGGTAAGTTGAGATAATTTCGTTATGATTGATAAATTATCGCAACCGTCACAGCACCCTACAAAAATATGCCAGTTGCGTCAATCCTAACTCCCAACTCCTAACTCCTAACTCCTAACTCCTCACTCCTAACTCCTTTGATTTTTAACCTTTATTTAATACAATTATTGTTCGTCATCTACCGATTACAATGCCAGACCTTACACCCAACTCTAGTTTTAGTTTGACCTTACGTCTAGAAATTCCCAATCGTATCGGGATGTTTGCTAGCGTTACCAATGCGATCGCATCATGTGGAGGTAATCTCGGGCAAATTGATTTGATCGAGCAAAGCAGACAGGTTTCGATTCGCGATATTACTGTTGATGCTGCGAGTACGGAACATGCTGATAATATTATTCAGGCGGTTAAGGCTTTACCGGTTATTAAGGTTATAGATGTCTACGATCGCACGTTTAATCTACATCGCGGCGGTAAAATTAGTATTACCAGCAGAATTCAACTTAAGAGTATATCCGATTTGGCAATGGCTTACACTCCCGGTGTGGGACGTATTTGCAGCGCCATTGCTCAAAATCCGGAGGAGGTTTACAACTTAACTATTAAACAAAATACTGTTGCTATTGTTACCGATGGCAGTGCTATTTTAGGATTGGGAAATTTGGGTCCGGAGGCTGCTTTACCAGTCATGGAAGGGAAAGCAATGTTATTCAAAGAATTCGCCGGTATCGATGCTTTCCCCATCTGTCTGGCAACTCAGGATACAGATGAAATTGTCCGTGCCGTGAAAAATATTGCTCCAGTATTTGGGGGTGTAAACTTAGAAGATATTGCCGCACCTCGTTGCTTTGAAATTGAAGCTAAGTTGAGAGAGGAATTAGATATTCCCGTGTTTCACGACGATCAACACGGCACCGCAATTGTCACCTTAGCTGCATTATTCAACGCTTTGAAACTGGTGCAAAAGCCCATGGAGCAAATCCGTATTGTCATCAACGGTGCTGGAGCCGCTGGAGTGGCGATCGCTAAATTACTCCGCAAAGCCAAAGCCAAAGAAATCTGGATGTGTGATTCCAAAGGGATTATTTCTACCAGTAGGAATAACTTGACAGCAGAAAAGCGGGAATTCGCCGTTAAACCCCATGGAAACTTAGCCAATGCAGTAAAAGATGCAGATGTATTTATCGGTGTTAGCGCTCCAGGAGTTTTGACACCGGAAATGGTAAAAACAATGGCACAAGATGCAATCGTATTTGCAATGGCAAATCCCGTACCAGAAATTCAGCCAGAATTAGTCAAAGATGACGTTGCCATTATCGCTACTGGGCGCAGCGACTACCCAAATCAAATTAATAACGTACTAGCTTTTCCTGGAGTATTTCGCGGTGCTTTAGATTGTCGCGCAAGCACCATCACCACCGCAATGTACCTCGAAGCTGCCAGTGCGATCGCCTCTTTAATTAAACCTTCAGACCTTGACAAAGAACACATTATACCCTCAGTCTTTGACGAACGAGTATCAAGTGTAGTCGCTGGTGCAGTACAACGTGCGGCGCGTGAGGAGGATATTGCAAGACGGTAAGGGGATGGGGGGATGGGGGGATGGGGAGATGGGGAGATGGGGAGATGGGGAGATGGGGAGATGGGGAGATGGGGAGATGGGGAGATGGGGAGGTGGGGAGATGGGGAGGTGGGGAGATGGGGAGGTGGGGAGAAACATAAACTATTAACTCCTCACTCCTAACTCCTAACTCCTAACTCCTCACTCCTCACTCCTCACTCCTCACTCAAAAACTTTAAATAATCGTTACTTAATTCCTTAACTGCGGCATCATAAAATTGCTTACCATGTTCGGGTGTAGCTAAAGCAGGGTTTGAACCCATTCTGCCGTCGGGATAATGTTTGCGAAAGTCAGCAGCACCATAAATTTTATATCCGCTGGCGACTTCTGATGATAAAGGGGCTTCTTTTATCGAATCTGGATAAATATATTGCGTTAGGGCAACTTCAGAAGGAGTAGCGTGAGAACCTTCTTGATCGCCGTATAATTCCTTAGCTAATTTGTATACGGAACTGCACATAAACCAATTACCCATCTTGCACTTTACTTTGTCAGCATTGGGAATCTGTAAATCTGCTAAATGGGCGTATGTTTCGGAAAAAGCAGCTTTGAGAGTCGCCATGTTACCGCCGTGTCCATTGATAAAATAAAACTTGGTAAAACCAGCTTTTGCTAAACAAGTTATATATTCTTTGACAACCTGAATCATGGTACTAGGGCGCAAGCTAATGCTGCCAGGAAAAGCGGTATGATGTAATGCCATTCCGACATTAATTGTTGGTGCTACAATTGCTTGGGTTGATTCGCCGACACCACGGGCTATAGATTCTGCACATATTGCATCGGTACCGATTAATCCCGTTGGTCCATGTTGTTCGGTGGAGCCTATAGGAAAAATTATACCCTGAGATTGTTGTAGGTAGGTTTCAACTTCTTGCCAGGTACTAAGATGCAGTAACATTTTTTAATGATTTTTGTATGTAGTCAAGTAGGGAGGGAGTTTTTTGTTTATCAGAAATCCAGGAGCGTAACAAACATATGTTGCGCTGCAACACAAGTTCATCATAGCTAAGATTAAACCACGAGCGATCGCTAGTAATAAAGATTCACATCTAAGAAACCATACATCAAGGAACCCGAGTTATTCGGATTTCACAAATCAAAGTTAATTTCACTTAATTTTTTACTGAGGGCGTGCTTTCAAAATCTTAAAGCATTCAGACTATAATTTAAATATTACTTTGAGACCCAATCAGTTTTAATACTTTTATCTATTAATGATCTATTAAATATCTATATTCGTAAATATATTTTAAAATGGTCGCAACTGACGGGAACCCATTAAAAATTTTTAGAAGAAGAATTTTTAATGGGAACCCTGTGACTACCTTTTTCCAATCAAGAATTTTTAATGGGTGTTCCTTAGGCTCCAACCAGGGACTGTAATTGTTATGAGTCCTGATATTTGATAAATTTTTATATAAATCAAATAAACTTGATGTACAATACGCCAAAAATTAAGAGTATTTTAGTAACTCCTAACTTCTAACAATTTATTGAGCGTCATAACCTCAAGTAAATTGTTATGCTATTTTGCAAAATTTACCATTGATAAACATCTAATTTAGACGTTTTGAAAAGGCTGACACTCAATTTTTAATCACGAGATTGCATCTACTATTTGATGTTAATAAAAGTAGCATTTAACAGTAAGATTCAATATCTTCACCGCATTGATCTACTAAATAACATAAAGCGCGAAAACGCAAACTCACAAATTGTTCATAAAGTGGATTTAATTTGCATAAAGGTGGAATATGAACTAGTTTTCGTCCAAGTAATATGATATCTCGTTCAAATGGACAATCGGCTGGAATTAGTTTAGCAATAAAATGTGCTAATTTTCGATTCTTAACTTCTAGAGAATCTAGCCATTTCCGTAAAGGCTCTAAGAAGTCAAATTTTGGTTTATTTAATTGATTTTGACTATTTTTATTTTGCGGTTGATTGTTTAATTCTGTGGACTTTAGAAAACCAGAAAAAACAAATAAATTGTTGATTGCTTCTAACATAACTATTGTGAGTTTCCCCTCAGATTGTTCCTAATAATCCGACCAAAAATCTACAAAAGCATTTAAAAGCATGCTTTTGATATTGATTATTTAACCTCACCATCTAACTAGAAACTGTTCTGTTTAATACAGAATCAAAAGTTTAGATAAAGTTCCCGATTTTCAACTAATTTATGGTGCTGTCATTACAAAATAATTTCATGTACTTAATGTACATTTGCTATATTCTTTCGTCAGTAGGACCTGACCATGGAGTTTATACAAAAAAACAGGTTTTTTAGTCTTACTAAAGCTAGATTATACTCTAATTAATCTGCTTTTTTTACTACGATTTTAGTCTATTACCTATTCAGTAAAATGTCATTGTTTTCACAAAACTTAATGTTATTAATATTTTTTTTAACAAATTCGTATATATGTTAATCAAAAGATGAGTACATACTCTTTTTTGCTGATAAATAAAAAAGATCTAGCACTGCTAAATCTTTACAGGAGTAAGGAGTTAAAATTTCCCTTTGTCTCCTTCTTTATCTCTGGCTATCCCGATAAACTTTTAACTTTTGATTAGCATCTAATTTGTCCATACCTCCGAAGATTAACAACCAAAGTACTACTACTAACCAGTGGATGAAGATGATTATCCATGCGGAGCTTGTGAGAGCATAGGTTATGGTACAAGTAAGTCCTAAGAGAGTTGCTAAGATCAGGAAAATTGGCTCAACAAAGGTAGGATATCCATCCCGATAAAAGGTTTTGGCATTCAATGGGTGGTAAATAATAAACATCAGCAGACTTAATGCTGCCCATAAGATCCATTTTTGCGAGTTGACGGGTACCCATGAGAATTTTTTCAGGAGAAAAAAATGATCGTGAGAGCGCTTGACTACTTCTGTGGCATGGGGAAGAAAAAAAACTCGGAAAACAAATTCTTCTGTAATCGCGGGTGTTAACAAACAGCGCAATATCAAAAAGAAATAATTTATGGGTTTAGTTGCGTATATCTGTAGCTGCAAAAATCCAGTGGAGAAGCCAAATGGTAAGGCTATAGCTGTATAAACCAACAGCGCCAAACTTGCAATGAACCAATCATGTACAGTTGGAATGAATACGGAAGCTAAGATGCGGTTGAAAATGATTGAAATTAGAGACACGTTGGTAAAAGTCAAGTAGGTAGGCGTTGAAAATAGTAATTAGGATAAGGGAATAGGGAAAAAAGTATTTTATTTACAAAAATATTCGGTAATTGTCCGTTAAAAAAGATTTATCTTTAACAAGAGTTAATTAGATTTGTTGTTACTAGTTTAAGCTCAAAGCTATTAAAAATACAGACTTGAAAGATTTTTTACTTTTGACAACCGTATTATTGAGTATTTTGTTTTGATAAAGGCTGCTAGCAACTAGTGACATTACCAGTAGAAATATGTAACTTTAGATTCACACCAAAACAGTCATGGGTGCTCATCACTTCTTATTTTCATCGCTGAGTTATCGGGTTGTTTCTAAACCAAGATAAATCAATGATAGTTGCTATTTGTATACCTACCGTTATATTGCAACTATCACTATTTATCGATTGAGCAATAATTTGTACAAAGAAGGCAATAAGTAAAGTAATAAATCATTTTATTACGTCTTTTTTTTGTTTATTTTTATCTGGAGAAATAATAATGTCTATTTCATTGTTGAGAACAGTAACTGCTTCAGTTTTAAGTGCAGTTAGTATTTCAAGCATAATTGCTGTTAAGCCTTCTTATGCAGCGGATATAACTATACCCATACCTGTAGGAACTCCTGGATTTAATTATACAGATGGTGGAGAAGGAACTCCAGGAGATATAAATGATAATTTTAACGGGTTCTTTACTGAAGATTTCGGTTTTTTAACTTCAGGTGGAAGCGCAACATCTGGTAGTTCACCTTTTCTCAGTGACGAGTTTATTCAAAATCAATTGAAAGAAGTAATTTTATCCTTTGATTTCTTTAATCCCAGCGATAATGATTTACAATTAATAGTTAATAAATCGGGTAGTTCAGTCTTTTCTGAATCATTCAAAGATATTGGTAATGACGGTGAAAATTTTTCTTTAGATATTACTGATTTATTTATAGATAATGGAGCGGGTAACTATACCATCACCTATAAACTTCCACCAAATAACTCATCAACCGTTGCAGGCTTTAATAATGTTGCTTTAAGTATCGCAACAGTTCCCGAGCCTAGTTTGGTTGCTGGTTTCCTTGCTTTGGGAATCGGTGCTGCGATCAAACGCAAACGTAAAGGCTAAATCATTTTACAAATTTAAGTTTTGATTATCAAGTGTTCAAAATTTGAGACAATTAAAGAATTTGAGATAAGAATTTACGAGTTCGTTCTTCAGTAGGATTGGAGAAAAAGTTATCGGGTGTAGCTGCTTCTACAAGAGTACCGCTATCCATTAAAACGACTCTATCGGCAACTTCGCGAGCGAATCCGACTTCATGGGTTACTACTACCATTGTCATACCATATGAAGCAAGGTTTCGCATGACATCGAGTACTTCTCGTACCATCTCCGGATCTAAAGCTGAAGTGGGTTCATCGAATAACATTATTTTAGGTTCCATCGCCAAAGCGCGGGCGATCGCCACTCGTTGTTGTTGCCCTCCGGATAATTGCCCGGGATATTTCTGGGCTTGTTCTAGGATACCAACTCTTTCTAATAGTTGCATTGCAAATTCTTCGGCTTTCACCTTAGGTAAACGACGTACCCAAATTGGTGCTAAAGTAATATTTTTAAGTACGTTGAGATGGGGAAATAAATTGAATTGTTGAAATACCATTCCAACTTCGCGGCGAATTGTTTCAATATTTCGCAAATCATGGCTGAGGGTAATACCATCAATTTCAATTTTTCCTTGTTGATATTCTTCTAAGGCATTAAACGTACGAATAAAAGTTGATTTACCAGAACCGGATGGTCCCATTAATACTACCACTTCTCCACGATTTACAGTTAAACTTACACCTTTGAGAACGTGGAATTTACCATACCATTTATGAACATCTTCAGCTCGGATTATTGGTTTTTCTGACATGATTTAATTGGGAGATGAGAGAGGGGCTAGAGGGGGTAGAGGGGGTAGAAATTAAAAAATATTTTATTTGTTAACTCCTAACTCATAACTTCTAACTGATAACTATTCACTACTCACTATTCACTACTCACTACTAACAACTAACTTCTATATTCAAATTTACGAGATGCTAGAGACATAGAATAACAAAATACCCAATAAATTAATCCAATAAATAAATAAACTTCGGCATAACGACCTAAAAATTGTGGTTGCGCTAAAATAGAACGTGCAATTCCGGTGAATTCTAGTAATCCGACTAAAGATAATAAAGAAGTATCTTTAAAAAGTCCAATAAATTGACCTACAATTGCGGGAATAACAGCACGTAAGGCTTGCGGTAATACAATTAAGAATAATACTAAAGCAGGATTGAGTCCCAAAACTTTGGCAGCTTCGATTTGTCCCCTTGGTACAGACTGCAACCCTCCTCTGACATTTTCTGCCATATAAGCGGCGCTGAACAATATTAATCCAGCAACACCCCGTAAAACTCTGTCTAAACGTATTGGCAAAAATAATGGCAACATGACTTGAGCTAGGAACAAAATTCCAATTAATGGTAATCCCCGGATAATTTCAATGTAAAGGATAGAAAACCAACGCACGACTGGTAAATCGCTAGTGCGTCCTAAAGCGAGCAAAATTCCCATGGGGAAAGATAGTACAATACTGATTGCTGCCATTAACAAAGTCAACAACAAACCATTCCACGAAGAAGTCGATACCGATCGCAAGCCTAATCCACCACCAATTAACCATAAAATTATTGGGAAAGATAGCAACCATGCGAAACTTAACCAAGGTAGGATAAATTTGGCGAATTTTCCCCCAAGCCAAAAACTAGTAAATCCTAAAATTCCCATACCGAGTAACCACAAACGGGAGTTTAAATCAGTTGGGAAAATTACCAAGAAAATACTAGATGAAAAAGCAGTAATAATTAAAGTTTTTTTCGGTATTTTTTGGTTGAATATACCTAAAGTTAAAAAGGTGAGTGTAGAAGCAATTAAGCCTGAAATCCAAACTCGCCAATATAGAGATTGCGGATATCTACCAACCAAAAATAAACGTAAATTAGCTTCAACAACCTGCCATTGTGCTTGATTAATTATCCAATCAATTAGATTCCATCCAACGAAGAATATAAATATTAAGCAGACAATTGTTAATAAGCTATTATACCAAGTATTGAATAAATTTTTACCCATTAGTTTTTAGGAGTGAGTAGTGAGTAGTGAGGAGTGAGGAGTGAGGAGTGAGGAGTTAGGAGTTAGGAGTTAGGAGTAATGAGTAATGAGTAATGAGTAATGAGTTAGAAATGTTAAATTTTCTTCCCCCTCTTCCCCATCTCCCCCTTCGGGTTGCGCCACTTGCTACAACGGAGGAAACCTCCGCAACGCAGTGGCTTACCATCTCCCCCTTCGGGTTGCGCCACTTGCTACAACGGAGGAAACCTCCGCAACGCAGTGGCTTACCATCTCCCCCTCTCCCTTCTTCCCCTATCTTTCCTTAATCTGCACTGTTTTATTCAAAAAGTTCATCACTAAGGAAATAGTTAAACTAAAACTGAGATAGGTAAGCATGATTAATAACATTACTTCTACAGCTTTCCCGGTTTGATTAAAAGTGGTGGAAGCTACAAAATAAATATCGGGATAACCAATAGCGATCGCCAAGCTGGAGTTTTTCGTTAAGTTTAAATACTGACTTGTTAATGGTGGAATAATTACCCGCAAGGCTTGGGGAAATATTACCAATCGCATTATCAATCCCGGTTTTAAACCTAACGAGCGAGCCGCTTCCCATTGTCCTTTTGATACCGATTGAATACCACCGCGAACAATTTCGGCGATGAATGCCCCAGTATAAAAAGTTAAACCGATTAATAAAGCGGCGAATTCTGAAGAAAATTGAAATCCTAAAACTTCTAAACCACCTTGGCTCAGATAAATCAATCCTCCAAGGGAAATTCTATTATCTAAATTGGGGAAACTGAGAAAAACAGCAGAATACCAAAATAGTAATTGCAACAATAACGGCGTGTTGCGAAATATTTCTACATAAATTAAAGCAATGTTTCGCACCAACCAGTTATCGGCAAGTCGTGCTATTCCCGCACCTATGCCTACAATAGTGGTGAGGATAATCCCCACGACGGCGATTCGCAAGGTATTTAGTAAACCCACCCATAAAGCACGACTGTAAGCGTCGGTGGGTTGATAAGCAATGGGAGTTTCCCCGATATCAAAAGACGCTTCCTGTTGGAGAAAATCAAATCCAAATTGGATACCTAACTGCTGTAAATTACGACTAACATTAATAAATAAAACTATTGCGATCGCGATTGCTAAAATTACAGCAACAGCTTGTGTCGCAATCCGCCAAAAACGGGTATCGCGCCAAAATGACATAAATCAATTATCAATTATCA
>JBCCSG010000220.1:0-12281 GCA_039200565.1 Cyanobacteria bacterium P01_D01_bin.50
CTTCGTATCTCAAGAATTGAGAGCGGCAGAAGATCCCGAATTTGAAACCTTCTATACGAAAAACATTTTGCTGAACGAGGGTATCCGCGCTTGGATGGCTCCTCAAGATCAGCCCCACGAACAATTTATATTCCCTGAGGAGGTACTACCTCGTGGTAACGCTCTCTAATCAAGTTATAGCAGCGGGCGGACGCGACCAAGAAAGCACTGGATTTGCTTGGTGGTCTGGTAACGCTCGTTTGATAAACCTTTCCGGTAAGCTATTGGGCGCTCACGTTGCTCACGCTGGTTTAATAGTTTTCTGGGCTGGAGCAATGACCTTGTTTGAGGTTGCTCACTTCATTCCTGAAAAACCAATGTACGAACAGGGTTTTATCCTGTTACCCCATATAGCAACTCTTGGTTGGGGTGTTGGAGCTGGTGGTGAAGTTATCGACACCTTCCCCTACTTTGTTGTTGGTGTACTTCACTTAATCTCTTCCGCTGTATTAGGTTTTGGCGGTATTTATCACGCAGTTCGCGGTCCAGAAACCTTAGAAGAATACTCTTCTTTCTTTGGTTATGACTGGAAAGATAAGAACAAGATGACCAACATCATCGGGTTCCACTTAATCATCTTAGGATGTGGTGCTCTATTGTTGGTGTTAAAAGCAATGTTCTTTGGTGGTTTATACGATACCTGGGCACCCGGTGGTGGAGATGTCCGCGTCATTACCAGCCCAACATTGAACCCAGCGATAATCTTCGGTTATTTACTCAAGTCCCCCTTCGGTGGCGAAGGCTGGATCATCAGTGTTGACAACCTAGAAGATATCGTTGGCGGTCACATTTGGGTTGCCATCTTGTGTATTTCTGGTGGTATTTTCCACATTCTTACCAAGCCTTTCGGTTGGGCACGTCGTGCTTTCATCTGGTCTGGTGAAGCATATCTCTCCTACAGTTTGGGTGCTTTATCCTTAATGGGCTTTATCGCTTCCATTATGGTTTGGTATAACAACACTGCTTACCCCAGTGAATTCTTTGCTCCTACAGCTTCAGAAGCTTCTCAAGCTCAAGCTTTGACTTTCTTGATTCGCGACCAACGCTTAGGTGCTAACGTAGGTTCTGCTCAAGGTCCTACAGGTCTGGGTAAATACTTGATGCGTGCTCCTAGTGGTGAAATCATCTTCGGTGGTGAAACCATGCGCTTTTGGGACTTCCGCGGTCCTTGGTTAGAGCCTTTACGTGGTCCTAACGGTCTTGACTTAGACAAAGTTAAGAACGATATTCAGCCTTGGCAGGCTCGCCGTGCTGCTGAATACATGACCCACGCACCTTTGGGTTCCTTGAACTCTGTAGGTGGTGTTGCTACCGAGATTAACTCCTTTAACTACGTATCTCCTCGTGCGTGGTTGGCTACATCTCACTTCGTACTAGGATTCTTCTTCCTAGTTGGTCACTTATGGCATGCAGGTCGTGCTCGTGCGGCTGCTGGTGGATTTGAAAAAGGTATTGACCGTGAATCCGAACCAGTAATGTTTATGCCTGACTTAGACTAGGTAATCTAGTTTGTAAAGTTTCATTACTGATAATCAGTTGCTCCCGTCTAAAAGCGGGAGCTTTTTTTATTTTGGATTTTGGATTTTAGGGTGTGTGACGCAAAGATAATTTGGGCTGTACGGTAAATCTATGCTTGAGCGTCACGCACCAAATGGCGATCGACAAAAAATATGCGATAAGCCCCACGGCTGATCGCGAATAATTGCTCATTTAACGTCGTCGCTAATAACCCATAACTAAAGTTTTTTAGATTTTTAGCCAACTTCTATCTTCCTTCTTTGTAATACTTTGTTTTACATAAAGCGGCTTATTGCCGTTCAAAGAAAACTTTTTGGTTTACTGAAATTGAGAAGAACCCTAAAGATTGATAATGAGATAAAAGTACTTTCTGATACTTGAAAATCAAATAATTTCTATGTAATATTAACCACGAATTACTGATATCCAATTTAGATTCAACTTTGAATACATAACAGCAGGCTATGTTAACTGAACTTCAAAGAAGAAAATGGACTCGACTATTCGATGTCTATGACACAGATGCAAGCGGTATAGTGCAAAGGAGAGACTTTGAAATCATCTTTCAAAATTTGGCCCAAGTCCGTAATCTGGAAGCAAATTCACCCGAGTATAATCAACTCCATATTAAGTTTATAAAAGATTGGGAACATCTGAGAAAGGATAGAGATACAGATAACGATAGAAAAATTGAGTTAGAAGAATGGCTAGAATATTGCTATCGTCGTATTCATGACGAATCAATGTACCAAACAGTTGTCGATATTGCTGATCAACTTTTCGACTTATTTGATATAGATGGAAATGGTTTCATTACTGTTAAAGAATACAAAACAGTTCTTTCGAGTTGGCGAGTTTCTGAAGAAATAGCTGAGGAAACCTTTCCTAAGTTAGATTTTAATGGTGACAGTCTTATATCTAAAGACGAATTTGTAGAATTAGTAAGACAATTCCATACTAGCGACGATCCTGAGTCTCCTGGAAACTTATTTTTTGGTCCTTACTAAATCATTATTCATAAGTAAATAAAACCTAATCAGAAGAAAAATAAGATGGTTAGGTTTTTCTAATTTTTATATAAAAAAATATTATAGTCTGGTGTAAATAAACAGATTATTAATTGTCTAAAATGCTGATAATAAGTAGGTTGGCGTTGAAAATAGTAATTAAAAGAAGTGATGGGGTGTGGTGGTGAGTAGTAATAAGGCAATGGATGCAGTTTACCCAAGCTGTAATATAGTTGGGTAAATTTGGCGTTTGACTTACTTAGTAGGTATTTTTGATTCTTATCTATAATATCAACATCACCCATTTCCAAGTTTTGACCAGATTCAAAGTAAACTACATGAAAGCCAACTTCATCTAATTCGGCTTTGAGTCGCAGCAATTCTGTGGACTTTCCACAGCCAATATGTCCTGTAAATAGCTCGCAAGTAGGCTTATCGGGCGAAAAAAACTGATATTGTCTTTTAATTCCTCGATAATTTTGCCGCCGCGTACCGAAGAAAAATCAATATAATATTGTCTATCTAAGGAATTGATAATAACCAAAGTTTTACTTGGGTTGCAAGTTTGGTAAAACTTTTGTAAATCTAGTTTTATCCTACTTATTTACTTTTAGGGGTTTTATCCCTTTCTTATACAGAATTTTCTATGTATATTCCATATAGTTGTTTAATGACTCATATTTTTTAATTATTTGATGAGATAATATTCACGAATAAAGAATTAAGGATGTTATCTAAATTATTCACCCCATTCCAAAGTAATTTCAATATTAGCTGTAGAAGCATCCTTAACAAGTAAAGGTGCAAGTTTACCCGATTCAATACCAATGTCTATCCCAAATGTCACAGAGGCTCTATCTGGCTTTATCTTGTGAATCGTTTGGGCAATTTCCTTTGTCAAAGACTCGATAGCGCCAGTTACTTCACTAAAAGGGCGGGTTTGAAAGGTTAGTTTGCGATCTCCAATAAGAGTAGCTTCAACCCTTATATTTGTGCCATCGCTCAATTCTACAGTAATAATTTTGCTTTGATGTTCCATTCTTGTTTTACTCAATAAACCTGCGATATCAATTATCAATTATCATTTATCAATTATCAGCGATCGGTTAAGAGTTATTTGATATTTTACATTTCCAATATAAATGCTTTAACCTGTCCAAGTTTTCTCTTTGAGATTAATATCAAAATTAAAAAAATAAATTTTTATAGGTAATCTTAGAAGGCGTTGGGAATAATTATTTTTTTTAATCCACTCAAATGGATTTTATTTATGAAGTCGAATTGATTGCGAAATTGTTCCTAAATTTATCACTAATAATTTATAATTACTCAGGAATGACCGCAATTTTCACAAGAGGAGGATGGAGCCTTAGCCTCCGCAGCTTTATTATTGCCTTAAAAATCAGTCAAAGGCACACTAAAAAAAATGTGCCTTTTTAAAAGATAATTTTTTTAACCTTGATAATTGATAATTAAGTTATCCGACATTCATTGCAGCTAAAAATGCCTTTTGACTAGCATCTTTATATAGTGAATTGAGATATTTCATCATCACATCTGTAGGGTTAATATTTGCTTTATTTTCATCTTCTTTTGCTAAGGGAATTGAACCTAATACATCTAAAACTGTTTCGCCAGTTGATGGTGCAACTACTACTAAAGAAGATTCTAATGGTTGATTATATTGCCAGAAATTATCTAATTTTATAACTTGTTGTTTCTGAGAATTTGTCTCCTTAACATCAGTATTTTCGTCTCGTTCTTCTGTAATATCGGCTTTACGTAGTTTCCGTAAATTGCTGATGATTTGCTCTTTTGTACGTCCTCTTAATTGAAACAATACAAATGGATCTTCACTGAAACGGTCGGCTAATTGATAGTAAACCGCAGCGATATGCTTGCAGGGATTAGCTTTGTCGGGACAAGTACATTTACTGTGAACTTCAGGTAAGGTAAAAGGAAACAATGACAAACCATTTGCTGTAAAAACTTCTTCGATGTTTTGTGGCATTTCTCCTGCTAATAGTTTGGCAGCAAAAATTGCTTTTTGGGACATTGTTTCCACTACAAAACCCCATTCTTCATCGCTGAAAGAATCAAGGGAGAGGGAAACTTTATAAGGCTCCGGTTCGCTTCCTTGCACGTCAGCTAATACTTTAGCATTTTCAAACTTGATACTGAGAATATTTCCTTGACGTGCATAATTTCTAGCGCGTTCTAAACGCTTTTTAAAACGGTAAGAATCTAATAGTTCTAACCATCGCTGGGACCACCATTCTCTTGATGCTTGAAAATCGTAATTTGCTTGCATGATATTATCAATGAACAATGAACAATGAACAATTAACTCCTAACTCCTAACTCCTAACTCCTAAATCCTAACTCCTAACTCCTAACTCCTAAATCCTAACTTTCTTCTTCAATAACTGCATCGCGATCGAGTATTAATAGATTACGAAGTTGATCGGTATCCATTTCGGTTAACCATTCTTCACCAGCACCTACAACTTGTTCTGCTAATTGCTTTTTACTTTCAATCATGTCATGAATTTTCTCTTCTAATGTACCCGTACAAACAAATTTATGTACCTGTACGTTTTTAGTTTGACCAATACGAAATACCCTATCTGTAGCTTGATTTTCTACTGCAGGATTCCACCATCTATCAAAGTGAAATACATGATTTGCACGGGTTAAATTTAATCCGACACCACCAGCTTTTAAGGAAAGAATCATCACTGGTGGGGCTTGTGGATCGTGTTGGAAACGATCTATCATTTCCTCACGTTGTTTTTTGGTCGTGCTACCATATAAAAATAACATTTCTCTACTAAATCGCTTTTCTAGATAGGGTTTGAGCAATTTACCCCACTCGGCAAACTGGGTGAAGATTAAAGCGCGATTGCCATTTGATATAATTTCTTCTAACATCTCTTCCAGACGCTGAAGTTTGGCGGAATCTTGTTTCTCTAATTTCTTTTTTTTCAAGTACTGGGCTGGATGATTGCAAATTTGTTTTAATTTCACCAATAAACCTAAAATCATTCCCCGACGCTGCAATCCTTCGGCATCATCAATTTCAGCTAAAGAATCTTCTACTACTTTTTGATATAGCTTTGCTTGTTCGGGAGTTAAACCACAAAAAACAGTCATTTCCTGCTTTTCTGGTAAGTCTTGAATAATATCGCGATCTGTTTTCAAACGTCGTAGAATAAACGGTTGGACTAATGAACGCAATTGTGATAAGGAAGAAGTATCGCCATATTTTTCAATTGGCATTGCAAACCGTCGTTGAAAAAATTGTCGATTCCCTAAATATCCTGGATTCAAAAAATCCATAATTGACCACAATTCCTGTAGTCTATTTTCTACTGGCGTACCTGTCAAAGCAATGCGAAATTCTGGTTCTAATTGTCGTACTGCTTGGGATTGTTTCGCTTCTACATTCTTAACGTTTTGAGCTTCATCTAAGGCAATTATTTGCCAGGAAACATCTTGTAATGATTTTAAATCGCGGTGAACTAATGAGTAACTTGTAATGACGATATTTTTATCTTTTACTGCACTTTTGAAAGCTTTTCCTTTGGGACGTTTATCGCCGTGATATTGTAAAACTTTGAGATTAGGACCAAATTTTTTTACTTCTCGTTCCCAGTTACCTAATACGGAAGTAGGACAAACTAATAATGTGGGATTTTCTAAGGCTTCTTGTTGTTGTAAATGAAGTAGAAAGGCTATGAATTGAACTGTGTTGTGACAAATAATATTGTTAGCAACGAAATTATGGTGTTCTTCAACTTCAAAATCGTAAACCCATCCTTCGTAATCAATATCTTCAATGCTTTCTATTTTGGAATAAGAAATATATGAGTTTGAATCAGTTTCTAAGGAAGGATTGATTTGGGGCTTTTCTTTTACAGCAATATTGGCTTCTGGAGGAAGAGGAGTGATGTGTTTTTTTAAACGCAAAGGTTCGCTGAGGCTAGCGCGGAGGTTCGCTGAGGAATTATTCGCGGGAACTCCAACGTAATCTCCAGGTTTAAGATGATTTCTCCAACCTTTATTTGTCAACAGTTTATGACGGCGAGTAATTGTAATACTGCTACCGTCTTGTAACTTTATTTTTCTTAACTTTTCTTTGACTTGTTGTCGGTAAAGTTTTTTAATTGGAGCTTGGATAATTTTACCTGTAGACTCGTTTACAGAATTAACTATTAATTGTTCGGTGGGTTGACTCCAGAATCCTTCACCATCAAATTGTGTTTCTCCTGCATAACTTTGCCAAATTTTTTCAGCAGTATTTAAACTATCATTGATGTAAATTTGGGTTTCGGGTGCGACGCATTTCCCTAAACCCATGTCATCTGCCAAACAAGCACCCAAACCCCAACGTTCTAAAAATGCCAGCCAAGACATTCCTCGTTTTTGATAGGAGCGCAATTCTCCACGAAAATTCTTAGGAGTAGGCAATAATTCTAAATCTTGGTTATCTGTCAGATTTGTAATCAATTCCTGCAAAGCTCCGGAAGCTTCAAAACTGACTACGGGTAATTTTTCAATCGTCTGAGTATCGCCGGAACCCAATCTCAAGGCATCTTCTAATGACAGCGCCATTTTTTCTTTTCTACCAGCAAAGAATGTTTGTGCTGTCTTAATATCTTGGGGACGCAATTCTACCCACTCGCCATTAATTTCTACTAAGGGACTATTTAATGCCACAAGTTTGTCAAACTGCTGCTTGGAAAGAGTTTGTCCTCCAATTGCTAATTCCCATTTAAAATTAAGCAAACTTTGTAAACCCAAACGTTCGGTTTTTTTCTTGGGAGTTTGAGCGCTGACTTTCAAACCCAAACGGTTAGCCCAGCCATCGCGATTTGCTAAAGAAGGTGGTAAAATTACACCCAAACCACTATCTTCAAACCGCCAAGTTACGGATTTGATAAAATCGTATGCTTGCATGGGTTGGAGACGACAAGATTGAGGTAATGCCGTTTCTAAACTAGGTGCAATGATTGGATAAAGCCGGGAAGCTAAACCCAAACCTCGTAAAAAGGTTTCCTGCGGTTTATCAATGGTACGATTTTGATAAACTAATTGTTCAATCGGATGATTCCAAATGGTTTGTGCATCTAACAAAAATTCTTCATCGTCAATTGCTTGCAGATAATACTCCAACAACCACTCAGTTTCACCTTCTGCTGGAGTAAGCAATACAAAACAAGTACGAAAAAGACTTCTTTCTCCAAGCTGGTTTTGTAAAGGCATTGTCCAAGCATTCAACGCTGCTTCTAGCCTTTCAACCTCTTGGGCATTTGCACTAATTGAGTTTTTATCGCTTGTTAAAGAGTGCAACCATTGTCTGACTACAGATGGTAAAGATGCCAGTAATCGATTTTCTCCTGATGAAAGAGAATTTACCATTTCTCGCACGCTGGCATCTACTGTTTTATTCAGAAAATTTATTAGTAGTAGTTCGGAGTCTGTCGGTAAATTCACTGATGGGTAATCAACTTTTTCAGTTTGTGCTTGATATACCCGACATGATATTGGCATCAATCGCGAATATTTATCCAACCTACTTCTATCAACGGCACTGTCTAAAAGTGCTTCCCAGCTAGCAATTTTGAAATTATCTGATGCATTTTCAATCCTTGGCAAAAACTTACACCGTGCTACTAAATCTAAACTCCAACGGGCAACTTGGGACCAAAAACGTAAATCTCCTCCGATAAAAGCTTGCTCATCATTGGCAACATTCATCGGTAAAGAAGTTAAAAATTGTATCGCCTCACTAGAATTCAAACAAAAGCCATTTACTTGCCAAGGGTACAAATATTGCTCAATATTAGTAACTTGATCGATAACTCCCGAATGTAAGGGGTATATCGAATCTTTTTTCTTGGTCTTTTTCTTACTTTCTTGAGGAATATGGGTAGGTAAAACAACAACAATAGATGAGAAGGGCAAATTTACATTTTCTTCTATAGTTGCATTATGACGTTTTTTCCGAGACTTGGTGTTTGAATTATCCGATTGAATTTGTCCCAATGTTGATGGAATTCTAAGATTGTGAGAACCGAACAATTCCAATAACTCGAATGGTGTCATTGCCCCATGATGAGGCTGTACTTGAATTAACTC
Source organism: Cyanobacteria bacterium P01_D01_bin.50 (assembly GCA_039200565.1). Taxonomy (GTDB): domain Bacteria; phylum Cyanobacteriota; class Cyanobacteriia; order Cyanobacteriales; family Nostocaceae; genus Rivularia. The sequence goes on from JBCCSG010000220.1 coordinate 8,706, forward strand.
ATCTTGAGTAGAATTGCTATTTATAGAACGCCAAGTTTCTCCCCATACAAAAAAACAGCTACCTCGATCTTGTAGTAACCAACTACCGTGTAAAATTGCCATATGTCAACTACACTCAAATTATTGTAGAACTAAAATCTTCAATTCTTGACTTTTGCAGAAAATCTGATTTTTCTTCGCTTGTAAAAACTGATTAAATATAAGATAATTTTGCAATAAATGAAAAAATATGTAATCAAAATAAATAATAATACTATTAGAGAGACTGACTACTAATATACTTCAGATAAATTTAATTATCTTCGAGCTTATATAAATATATTCTCCTGCCAATTAATTTGTACCATTAACCTAAAAAAGATATTTTTTCCGATTTTTCAATTTAGTCAACACTTATAAAATATAACTTAATCAAGGTTAACAAAAATGGAGTTACCTGTTTATAAAAATTTAAAGAATGGAAAAAAAGTAAAATTAGATCGCGTACAAGATCGGGAATTAGAACAGGTAAGAACGCTGCTTAATGCCGTAATTATAGAAGGAAAATTCTATCCTCAAAAACAACCTTTAACACAGTCAGAATTCAAAGCTTACTGGCTTTTAGGCGATGCGTTTGTAGTTAAAGCAGTAAATGTAAACCCGCAATTTCAACCACAATCTGTATTAGCAGCCTTTTATATTAAACCAAACTTTCCCGGGAGATGCAGCCACATTTGTAACGCTGGTTTTATTGTACAACCACAAATGCGCGGTCAAGGAATTGGACGGATGATGGGTGAAACAATGCTTTCGATCGCTTCAGATCTCGGCTACAAAGCGGTAATGTTTAATTTGGTCTTTGAAACCAATATACCTTCAATTCGGCTTTGGGAATCTCTAGGATTTCAAAAGATCGGATGCATCCCCGCTGCGGTGGAGTTAGATAACAATCAAACCAGAAATGCTTTGATCATGTATCGTCAATTATCACTCCCAGAAGAAGGTGCTCGCGGAGTTAGGAGTTAAGAGTTGGGAGTTGAGAGTTAATAATTAGAAATGAAACTAAAAGAAAGTAAATAGTCATGATTGATATATTGAAAACTGATTTATAAACATCATGCGGCAAGCTAGAGGGCATAAATGTTAGGATTGCCACTGAGAGCTAAAAGTGCATAGAAGGAAAAAGAACTGAATGGAAGAATTTGAAAAGTCAATATCCTTTGACGGAAGGGATATTCGACTGAAAGTAGGCTTGTTAGCTCCCCAGGCTGGCGGGTCTGTAATGATACAATCTGGGGACACCGCAGTATTGGTAACAGCGACGCGATCGCAAGCAAGAGCGGGAATTGATTTTCTACCTTTGACGGTAGATTATGAAGAGAGATTATATGCAGCAGGTAGAATCCCCGGAGGTATTCTCAGAAGAGAAGGGCGGCCTCCAGAAAAAGCAATTCTTACGAGTCGTTTGATCGATCGTCCTTTACGTCCTTTGTTCCCTTCATGGTTGCGAGACGACTTACAAGTGATCGCAATAACTCTTTCGGTAGATGAACAGGTCTCGCCAGATGTGCTAGCTGTCACAGGTGCAAGTATTGCGACCTTAATGGCAAAAATTCCCTTCAACGGACCTATGGCTGCGGTACGAGTTGGTTTAGTGGGAGATGATTTCATTATTAACCCCACTCATGCAGAAATTCATGCTGGAGACTTGGATTTAGTCGTCGCAGGTACGCCGGACGGTGTGATCATGGTAGAAGCCGGAGCAAATCAACTACCAGAACAAGACATTATCGAAGCCATTGAATTTGGTTACGAAGCCGTGCAAGATTTAATTCAAGCACAATTGGATTTGATTGCAGAACTCGGTATCGAAATTATTGCCGAAGAACCACCGGAAGTAGACACCACTCTCGAAAACTTTATTAGCGATCGCGCTAGTGATGGAATCAAAAAAGTTCTGTCGCAGTTCGATTTCAGTAAAAAAGAACGGGATGAAGCTTTAGATACCATAAAAGAGGAAATATCAGCAGCGATCGAGGAATTACCAGAAGAAGACGCAATCCGAGTTGCAGCAACGGAAGATACTAAGGCAGTAGGCAATACTTTTAAAGCCATAACTAAAAAGCTAATGCGCCGTCAAATTGTTGAAGATGGCGTTCGTGTTGATGGTCGTAAGCTTGATGAAGTTCGTCCGGTATCCTGTCAGGTAAACCTTTTGCCAAGACGGGTTCATGGTAGCGGTTTGTTTAACAGGGGACTCACCCAAGTGCTATCTATTTGTACCTTGGGAACGCCAGGAGATGCTCAAAATTTAAACGATGACCTGCAATCGGACCAGCAAAAGCATTATCTCCACCATTATAATTTTCCACCATTTTCTGTTGGAGAAACTAAACCTTTACGTGCCCCAGGGCGAAGGGAAATCGGTCACGGAGCCTTAGCAGAACGAGCTTTATTGTCTGTATTGCCACCAAAGAATGAATTTCCCTATGTGCTTCGAGTTGTATCCGAGGTACTTTCTTCCAACGGTTCTACATCAATGGGTTCGGTGTGTGCTTCTACACTAGCGTTAATGGATGCAGGTGTACCAATTACCAAACCCGTTAGCGGTGCGGCGATGGGTTTAATTAGAGAAGAAGATGAAATTCGTGTTTTAACCGACATACAAGGTATCGAAGATTTCTTGGGAGATATGGACTTTAAAGTCGCCGGTACTGATTCTGGCATCACCGCTTTGCAAATGGATATGAAAATATCCGGTTTAGCCTTGGAGACTATTGCCCAAGCTATTCATCAAGCAAAAAGTGCTAGATTGCACATTTTGGAAAAAATGCTCGCTTGCATTGAAGAACCGCGTGAGGAAATGTCACCCTTTGCTCCACGTTTATTAAGCATCAAGATCGATCCAGATATGATTGGTTTGGTGATTGGACCTGGAGGTAAAACCATCAAAGGAATTACTGAAGAGACAGGTGCTACAATTGACATCGAAGATGATGGAACCGTGACAATTGCCGCTCTGGATGAAAATAAAGCTAAAAAAGCCCGCTTTATTATCCAATCAATGACGCGGAAGCTCAATGAAGGCGATGTTTATGTTGGTAGAGTAACTCGAATTATACCGATAGGAGCCTTTGTCGAGTTTTTACCCGGTAAAGAAGGGATGATTCACATCTCCCAGCTAGCGGACTACCGAGTTGGTAAAGTTGAAGATGAAGTAGCAGTTAGTGATGAAGTAATCGTCAAAGTTCGGGAAATTGATAACAAAGGTAGAATAAATCTTACCCGCTTAGGCATTCACCCAGAACAAGCAGCAGCCGCGCGAGAAGCTGCCTCTAACAGTTAAACCATAAGGATTTTAGTTTTTAAGGGCACTGCGTTACGGTTGATAACAAGCCGGAGGTGAAGCAGTAAGATATTGTGTTTTCCCAAGCGCAGTAACTGCTAACTCTTGCCATCTGCCATTAAAGTGTTGCTCCCGGCATAAGCCGAACTGTAGCTTCCACTGAACGCGCGAAGTATGCCCGTGGTACCCGTAGGGTAAGCCACTGCGTTACGGGGTTCCCGTTGTAGCGAGTGGCGCAACCCGGATGGTGA
>JBCCSG010000221.1:0-12227 GCA_039200565.1 Cyanobacteria bacterium P01_D01_bin.50
GAGGCAAGAGGCAAAAGGCAAAAGAGATAATAATATTCTCCCTCACTCCCTCACTCCCTCACTCCCTCACTCTACTAACGTCCCTATCGGTACCCCCATCCACAACACCCAAATTTACATTCTAGACTCTCACTTGCGTCAAGTTCCCATTCGAGTTGCTGGAGAATTATACATCGGGGGTGATGGTTTAGCACGCGGGTATTTAAAAATACCAGATTTAACCGCAGAAAGATTTATACCTAATCCTTTTTCTTCTTCCCCCTCCGCTCCCTCCGCTTCCTCTGCTCCCTCCACTCTTTACAAAACTGGAGATTTAGCACGTTATTTACCAGATGGGAATATTGAATTTCTGGGAAGAATTGACTATCAGGTAAAAATTCGTGGTTTCCGGATTGAGTTGGGGGAAATTGAAGGAGTATTATTGCAACACCCGGAAGTGAAAAATGCTGTAGTTATTGCTAAAGAATATCAAAGTCAAAACCAAAATCAAAATCAAAATAACAATTCACGTCTTGTTGCTTATATTGTTCCCAACCGAGATATAGATAAAACAGAATTACAAAAATCTTTGCGCTCTTTCTTAGAAGCAAAATTACCATTATATATGGTACCTTCTGCTTTTGTAATTGTGGAATCTATACCGCTGACACCAAACGGTAAAATTGATAGACGCTCTTTACTAGCATTGGATGAAATGGGTGGAAAATTAACTGATTATGTCCAGCCACGTAACCCTAATGAAGAAACTATTGCTAATATTTGGAAAGAGGTTTTAAAAATCGAAAGAGTTGGTATTTACGATAACTTTTTTGAATTGGGTGGTAATTCTCTCTTAGCTACCAGAATCAACTCTCGTTTGCGACAAACCTTTGAATTAGATTTACCACTACGAATTATTTTTGAGAAACCCACAATTGCTGGAATCTCCGAACATATTCAAGCTTTACAAATTACTATAAAATCAATGAAAAATCCTAACACATCGGAAAATGGACACAAACATATAGAATTATAATTGCTAGCAATAAAGGTAATAGGTAATAGGTAATAGGTAATAGTTAGTAGGTTTTGAATTTAATTTATGTTATAAAATTAGTGATATTTTTTACGACGAATTATTTAATTATTAATTAATTGATACCTGACGAAAAGATTAGTTCATTAGTTATATATAGGAATCCTACTTGAAAATAAAAAAAAACTCAGTACACTTTAATATTCTATAATCCTCTTGCCTTTTGCCTTTTGCCTCTTGCCTCTTCAATATCTCCACCCTACAAATCTGAACAAAAATCCCATGAACATAGAACAATTTCTTGCTCACCTCCACTCACTCGAAGTCAAACTGTGGCTAGAAGATGATACAACACTGCATTGTAGCGCACCAGATGAAGTTCTTACACCAGAACTTACTGCTGAATTAAAAGCTCGTAAACCCGAAATTATTGCTTTTCTCCAACAAGCAAATCTAGTTAATCAAAAAACTGTTACTTCTATCCCAAATACCCCACGAACTGACAAATTACCTTTATCTTTTGCTCAACAACGGTTGTGGTTTATCGAACAATTACAACCCGGTAGTTCTACTTATCATATTCCCACAGCAGTTCGTCTTACTGGTTTCTTGAATGTGGAAGTTTTGCAACAAGTTATTAATATTATTATTCAACGTCATGAAGTTCTCCGTACTAATTTTAAAACTGTTGATGAAGAGTTAATTCAAGTTATTTCTCCTAGCAGAGAACTTATTATTAACCTAATTAATCTTCAATTAATCAAGAAAGCAGAACAAGAAATTAAAGTTAAACAAATCGCTATTGAAGAAGCTCGAAAATCTTTCGATTTAGAGCAAGATTTACTGTTACGAGTCACTTTACTGGAACTCGAACAAACAGAATACGTTATTCTTTTGACCATGCATCATATTATCTCAGATGGCTGGTCGATGGAAGTTTTAGTCAAGGAAATAGCAACTTTATATGCAGCTTTTTCACAAAATTTACCATCTCCTCTCACACCATTAGAGATACAGTATGCCGATTTTGCAGTTTGGCAACGTCAATGGTTGCAGGGGGAAGTATTAGAAACCCAGCTTGGTTACTGGAAGCAGCAGCTTGGTGATACTTTACCAGTTATTCAGTTACCTACAGATTTTCCCCGTTCTAGAGTTCAAAGTTTTCGAGGTGATACGGTTTCGTTTAAGCTTTCATCAGAAATCAGCAATAAATTGAAAAGCATTGCCAAAGCTGAGGAAGCAACTTTATTCATGACTCTGCTGGCTGGATTTAAAATATTACTTTATCGCTATACCGGACAAACAGACATAGTTGTTGGTTCCCCCATCGCAAATCGCAATCGTGCTGAATTAGAAGGGTTAATTGGTTTTTTTGTCAATACTTTGGTGTTACGAACAGATTTAAGTAAAAATCCTACATTTCAACAAGTATTGCAGCGAGTACGTCAGGTAACTTGGGATGCTTACGATCGTCAAGACTTACCTTTTGAGAAATTAGTAGAAGAATTGCATCCAGAAAGGGATTTGAGCTATAACCCCTTATTCCAAATAAAATTCAGACTAGAAAATCCCCCAACAGAGAAAATAGAAATACCGGGTTTAACTTTAAGTTCTTTGGGACAGGTGAATCCCACTGCGAAATTAGATTTAAGCTTGGATATGTACGAAACTCCTGATGGTTTAGTAGGAGGATTTGAGTACAATAAGGATTTGTTTGCTGAAACTACCATTAAGCGGATGGTAGGACATTTTTGCACTTTATTAGAAGGGATTGCAAATCAACCAACTCAACCTATAGGAGATTTACCCTTACTTACTGCAAGGGAACAGCAACAAATTTTAGTGGAATGGAATCAGACGCAAAAAGAATTTTCTCAAGACTTGTGTTTTCATCAATTATTTGAAGCACAGGTGGAAAAAAACAGTAATGCGATCGCAATTATCTACAACAACGAACAACTTACTTATCAAGAACTAAATAACCGCAGCAATCAACTCGCTCATTATTTACAAACTCTCGGAGTTGCTCCAGAAGTAAGAGTCGGGATTTGCATTCAACGCTCCCCTGCAATGATTGTAGCCATGTTAGCTATACATAAAGCAGGTGGTGCTTATGTTCCCCTCGATCCTGCATATCCCCAAGAAAGATTAGCATTTATGGTCGAAGATGCTCAAATATCTTTATTGTTAACTGATAACCAAACTACTGATGTCGCAAAGCAGATTATATTAGATGCTCCCTCTCTCAAAATTGATCGAGGAGAGAATTTAATTAACCTTGATACTTTTTGGACAGAGAATAATCAGAGTACTCTCCAAAGCGTAAAAAATCCTCAAAGTCAAGTCACAACAGACAATCTGGCATATTTAATTTATACCTCCGGTTCCACAGGAAAACCCAAAGGTGTACTTATTCCTCATCGGGGATTAACAAACCTTACAGAAGATAAAATCCGAGTTTGTGATGTCCATCCCGATAGCGGTATCCTGCAATTCTTCTCATTTAGTTTCGACGCTTCGATTCCAGAAATAATTATGTCATTGGGTTGTGGTGCTAAACTTTGTCTGGCATCTTTAGAAGATGTAATTCCCGGAATTCCTCTACTTAAACTATTGCGAGATAAACAAGTTACTCACATCACAATTACACCTTCAGCATTATCAGCTTTACCCGTAGAAGAATTACCAGCCTTAAAAATGGTATTAGTTGGAGGTGAAGCACCTTCCCCAGAATTGATAACAAAATGGTCTGACGGACGAAAATTTATCAATGCTTACGGACCAACAGAAGTTACCGTCAACGCTAGTATGGTTCAGTGTGGCAACGGAAATCCTATTTTACCCGTGTTGCGATCGAGTACCAACAAACAACTTTATATATTAGATAGTAATCTACAACCACTACCAATCGGCGTACTTGGCGAACTCCACATAGCAGGTGTCGGTTTAGCGAGAGGTTATTTAAATCGACCAGATTTAACAGCAGAAAAATTTATACCTAATCCGTTTGTAGAGACGCGATATATCGCGTCTCTACATCATAATATCGCGTCTCTACAAAATTCCAGATTATACAAAACCGGAGACTTAGCCTGTTATCTCCCAGACGGTAGCATTAAATTATTTGGTCGAATTGATAATCAAGTCAAAATTCGCGGTTTTCGGATTGAAATCGGAGAAATTGAAGCGCTACTAAATCAATATCCCGGTATTCAAGCTAGCGTTGTCATAGTTAGAGAAGATAACCCTGGTGACAAACGCTTAGTCGCTTATATCGTCCCTGAAAGCGAAACTAATACACCCACATCTTCCGAATTACGTCGTGTTCTGAAAGAAAAATTAGCAGATTACATGATTCCTGCTGCATTTGTGGTGTTAAATACTTTACCTCTTACTCCTAACGGTAAAGTTGATACAAAATCCCTTCCAGTTCCTGACTGGTCAGGTAATAGTTCATCAGAATTTGTAGCACCCCGAACACAGACGGAAGAAAAATTAGTTAAAATATTTACCGATGTTCTTGAAGTCGAGTCAGTAGGAATAGAAGATGATTTCTTTGAATTAGGAGGACATTCTCTGTTAGCAACTAAATTAATTGCTCAGTTGCTAAAAACCTTTGATGTTGAAATCACCGTAATTGATTTATTTGAAGCTCCTACTGTTGCAGAATTAGCCCAGCGTGTTGATAAGAATTTGCTGACTGAGCAATTGCAAGGTTCTGTTGATGATGATGAGGGAGAAAGAGAAGAAATGGAGTTTTAAAGGCAAATAAAGCGGAGGGAGCGGAGGAAGCAGAGGGAGCGGAGGAGAATAGAATAATAGCTTTGCTAAATACTTACGCAAAATTAATTGTATATTGTCATTGCGTTCACGTTCACGAAGTATGCCCGAAGGGCTTAGTGTTCCCTCTTAGGGAATGGAACGAAGCAATCCTAAGGCATTGAAGCTTTGAGAATGTCAAATTAATTTTGCACCACTACTTATTACCAATTACCAATTACCAATTACCAATTACCAATTACCAATTACCAATTACCAATTACCAATTACCAATTACCAATTACCAATGCCCAATAATATAGTTTATTTAAAACCAAACGCAATTGTAGAACCTTTAATTAATCAGTGGTATGCTTGGTCATACCTTGTACAACCTGCAACAGCAGCGATGTATATTGCTGATTATTATATAAAAATAATGGAGTCTTTTATCGAAGCTCCGCAAGTGCATGAATCAGCGGTTAAAAATCCGGCTATGCTGGGGGGACCTTTTATTAATTATGATGCTAGTAGAGTTGATGAAATTAAAGATTTACTAGCAAGAACAAAGGTAGAACAAGCTAATTTATTAAAGTTAGCGAGAGCTATTCAAGATTTAGATCAACTTTTACGAGAAAAGGCAGATGGTTCTTCTTTAGAACCTTTATATCAGGAAGTTCCAGAAGAATTGAAGGGTTATGTAGAACTTGTTTATGATGCTAATAATCATCCCTCAATTCGTTTTATTGAAGGTCTTTTGTATCGCTGTTCTGATTATCAATCTGCTCATCAAACAGTAGCTTTATCTTTATCAGATGAAGATTCTCGTTCTTTTGTATTAAGTACACCCCGTTTACCAGATAATCATACGCTACATCTCAATTTTAAATTTAGTTATTCTGGTTGGGATAGATTATTTCGGATGCGATATCAGGCAGATTCATATGATGAAATCAAAGAAGTTTTCGATATAAAAAATCATCAAGAAGCTGTATTTTATTCTTTATTTACAACCGAACAACCACCTCAACCAAATAATTATCAAGGTGATGATGTCAGGGTTCGTTATTTTGGTCATGCTTGTGTTTTGATAGAAACTCAAAATACTACTATTTTATGCGACCCACTGATTAGTTATCAACATCGTACTGGAATTACTCGCTATACCTATGCTGATTTACCAGAAGTAATTGATTATGCGGTCATTACTCATAATCACCAAGACCACGTCATGTTTGAAACATTATTACAATTACGGCATAAAATTCGTAATATTGTAGTACCAAAAGGTAATAAAGGAGCTTTAATTGATCCTTCTTTGAAGTTAGTTTTAGAACAAATTGGCTTTAATAATGTTAAAGAAATTGATGAATTAGAAACTATAGAATTTAATGATGGATATATATTAGCATTACCTTTTATTGGCGAACATGGAGATTTAAATATTGCCACTAAAACAGCTTATTGGTTCAATATTAAAGGTAGAAAAATAATATGTGCTGCTGATTCTAATAATATAGAACCTGCTTTATATCAGAATCTTCATTCTCTTTTGGGCGATTTAGATGTGATGTTTATTGGTATGGAATGCGATGGCGCTCCTTATACATGGGCTTATGATGCTTTACTAACGCAATCGGTATCTAGAAAAAAGGCACAGACGCGAAGATTAGATGGTTCTGATGCTCAAAAAGCAATTGATTTGGTAAACCAATTTCATCCGCAACAGGCTTATGTTTATGCGATGGGACAAGAACCTTGGTTGGTTTACATTACATCAATTATTTATACAGATGATTCTCGTCCAATTGTTGAATCTAATAAGCTAGTTGAGTTTTGCAAGCAAATTGGTATTCATAGCGAGCGTTTGTATGGTTGTAAGGAAATTATTTTAGAAGCAGGTTCAAACACAAATCTTTTTGTTCAATCTTCGATTAGTAGTAATAAAAATAATCAAAAATCATCTACAAATAGTAAAGAAACTTCAATAACATTAGATACGGTAGTGGAACCAAAAAATAAACCTATTGAAGAATTTCTCCAAGAGCTTTCCCGAAAAGATATTAAATTTTGGCTAGAAGATAATCAGGATACATCAGCAGAACCCAAACTCAAGTGTAATGCACCCAAAGGTGCTTTAACTAACGAAATTAAAACTCAGATTAAAGAGCGAAAAGCTGAGATTGTGCAATTTTTGCACGAACGGTCAAATGATAGTAAGGTCGATTTAGAAACTGAAGCTGTCTTAGATGAAAGTATTCAACCTGAAAATGTTATTCCCTCTACAGTTAAACTAAATGATATCTTTCTGACAGGAGCAACTGGTTTTGTTGGTGCTTTCCTTCTCTACGAGTTATTACAAACAACAGAAGCTAAAATTCATTGTCTTATCCGGGCTGAAAATACTGAATCTGCACGAGATAAGATTAAAAAATCTCTACAAGATTATCAAAAATGGCAAGATTCATTTAGCAACCGGATTATTCCGATTGTCGGAGATTTATCTCAACCATTACTAGGACTTTCTCAAAGCCAGTTTGAACAACTTTCTACAGAAATAGACACTATTTATCATAATGGCGCATGGGTTCATCATACATTGCCCTATTCACAACTGAAAGCTGCCAATGTATTAGGAACTCAAGAAATTATCAGATTAGCTTGTAAAAACAAAGTCAAACCCCTACACTTTATTTCCACCATCAGCGTATTTGCTGGTACAAACCAAATTATCCTCGAAGACGAATCCCTTGATATAAACCGTTCACCTGTTGGTGGTTACGCTCAAAGTAAATGGGTAGCCGAAAAGCTTGTCACCATAGCTCGTCAGCGAAATCTTCCCGTTTCCATTTACCGTGTGGGAGCAGTTAGCGGAGACAGTAAAACAGGAGTTTTCAATCAAAATGATTTTCTCTATAAAATGATTCAGGGTTGCGTGCAGTTAGGAAGCGCCCCAATTGGCAATATGATCTTAGATATCATGCCAGTAGATTATGTTAGTCAAGCAATAGTTCATTTATCCAAACAATCAGAATCCTGGGGAAAAGTTTTTCATTTAGTACATCCCCAACCAGTTTCCGTAGATGTATTATTTGCACAACTTAATTCTATGGGTTATCCCGTTCAAAGACTTCCTTACGAAGAATGGAGAGAAAAATTAGTCAAAATTATTCAACATTCTCCCAATCATCCTTTGTACGCGATCGCCTCTTTATTCTCCGCAAACTCTAGCGATAGAGAAACTGATATTCAACCTTTAAAATTCGATACCAGTAATACTTTAGCCGGACTTGCCAATACTTCAATTATCTGTCCGGCGATAGATGCACAATTGTTATCTACTTATATTTCTTATTTGATGAAATAATCAAAAATTGGTAATTGGTAATTGGTAATTGGTAATGGGTAATTGGTAATTGGTAATTGGTAATTGGTAATTGGTAATGGGTAATTGGTAATTGGTAATTGGTAATTTATAATTTGTAGGGTGTGTGACGGTTACGATAATTTACCACCTATAACCTGTAGGATTTTAAATTACCGTCACGCACCATTTTGATTTTTAATTAACAATGAAATTTATGGTGCGTGACGCGAACAAACTTATAACCACATCCCAAATTTATCGAAGCGTCACACAACGGCAATAATGCGGGAAGAAAATCTACACCGCATTTTGCCTCCCCTACAAAAAAAGATTAACTACAAAAAAAAATTAACTTTCCAAATCTGTATTTCTCAAAATTTCTTCTACTTGTTCTGTTTCCATTTGTTCTATTTGTTCAAGTACATCGGCAATTTCTGATTGAACTGTGTCTTGATTGAGATTTTCGCTGATAATTTTGGCAATTCCAGCAACAGTTGGAGACTCAAATAAAAATTGTCGCATTGGTAATTCTACGTTCCATTCTTGACGGATTCTAGATACTGCTTGAATTGCTAATAATGAATGTCCTCCTAATTCAAAGAAATTGTCGTGAATTCCTACTTTTTCTATTCCTAATAAATCTTGCATTGCTTCAGCAATTTTCTGTTCTATTTCGTTTCGGGGTGCTTCATAAGGTGTAGATAATTCGGGACGAGTATAAGTGTTTGATTGCTGCTGGGTATCAGTTAATTTTGTTTGCTTGGATTCTTTGATACGGGTTTGTAAATCTATGGGAGTGACAACAATTTGAGGAATTACAGTTTGAGATAAAAATCTTTCGGTAACTTCCCAAACTTCCGAGGGTATCATTGCATTTTCAAGTAATGCTGAACCAGTAGAAGTATTTTCATCTGGTTCTTCTTGTTGACAAGCATCCCAGTTAATGCTGTACCAAGGAGTAGAACCCTGTTTATTACGCTCTCGTGCTAGAGTATCCATGAATATATTTGCACCAGCATAAGCTGCAAAACCAATTCCACCAACGATACAGGAAAGGGATGATTGGAGTAGGAAAAAGTCTGGTGTTTTGTTTTGTAATGCTTTTTCTAGAGTCAGTAAACCATGTACTTTGGAACTGAATTGATGTTCTATTTCCGAGGTGTTGAGAGAATTGATCAAACAACTTGCTAAGTCACCCATCACTCCAGCATGGATTACTCCATTTATTTCACCAAATTTTTGCTCTCCTTGGTTGATAATTTCTTGGATTTTGACTTCATCTGTTAATTCTCTACTAAAGAATAATAATCCTTGACCAAGTGCTTCTAATCCTTGTAATTTACGAATACAGTTACTGATTAAATCATTTTGACCGTGAGTAGCTAACCATTTTTCCCAATCCTGTTTTTCTGGTATTCCTGAGCGTGCAATTAAGATAAGTTTGGCATGGAATTTTTGCGCTAGATATTGAGCAAATACTAATCCTAAACCTTCCACTAAGTCTCCAGCAATTAAATAAACACCGTTATTTCTGAAGGGAAGACTGTTTATGTTAACTTCTGGAAGTGGTAATGATTCAAAAGTTTGTATCCAGCGATGATGATTTCTGTAAGCAACGATTGAATCAGGTGTTGATGTTGTTAATTCTGTAATTAAATCTTTAGCAGTACTTTCTAAAGATGGATTATTGTTGCTGGGAATGACAACATCAATATTTTGACAATGAATCTGGGGATACTCCTGGGGAATAACCTTACATAATCCCAAAATTGTTGTTCTAGCTGGATTAATTGTTTCTATTCCGACAACATCATATAATTCATTAGTCACCACAGAAAGTTCCACAGTTGTGGAATCTTGATTTAAGGTTTGATATTTCGCAATTGCTTGTGTTAAAAACAGTAAACTGTGAAATCCCCACCTTTGTTGCTGTTCAAAATCAGCGAATAACTCTTTCTGGGTTGCTAATTGCCATAAGTGAAGAATTTTTTGGGGATTTTTCCCAGATGCTCGCAAAATTTCAAATAATTTATCGTAATCTTCGGGATTATCGACTGTAATCGTAAAACTTTCATCCTCCTGTGAAAACTCTTCACCAGCTTTAACGATAATTACATCTTGTTCTAACTGCTGTAATTGTCGAGCAACTTCTAAACCCAAACCACATTCATCAACAAATAAAACCCAACATTTACTAGTAGAAGATAAAAAACTCTGCGCTCCTCTGCGCTTACCTCCTTCTTCCTCTGCGTTTAAAATATATAATTCCGATAAAGGCGCAGAACGTTTCCAGGAAGGGAGATAGAACCAATCAGCAATATCCGACTTTTTAGTATGCAGTGAATTATCCTGCTGTAATGAAATATTATTATTTTGAAGTTCAACCCAATAGCGTTTGCGTTCAAAAGGGTACGTGGGTAAGGGAACTCTTTGTCGTTTCTCTCCACCATGAAAACCCTTCCAATCAACTTCTACACCTAACTTCCAAAGTTGTCCTAATGTATTTAAAATTAAATCTTGGTCAGATTTTTTCTCTTGGGGATGTCTTAATGAAGTTAATGAAAGAGCAGATTGTTTTTGATTCGCTATAGCTTGTTTAGCAATAGTACTTAAAGTTCTTCCCGCTCCCACTTCTAATAAAATTGGTGACGACTGCTGTAATACCTCGATAATTCCATCAAAAAAACGTACCGTTTGACGTAGATGATTTCCCCAGTAATTTGGATCTGTTGCTTGTTGAGGAGTAATCCAATTTCCTGTAACGTTAGATATAAAAGGTAAAGAAGGTGAATTTAACTTGATTTGTCCTATCTTTGCTACCAAAGGTGTTACAGCCGATTCCATCATGGGAGAATGGAAAGCATGGGAAGTATGTAGACGACGGCAAGTAATTCCCCCAGCAGTTAAACTTTCTTCTAATTGCGCGATCGCATCATTACTACCAGATACAACACACATATTTGATGCATTAATCACCGCAATTGTTAAATCTGTATTTAAATATTGCTTAAGCTGTGATTCAGTTAAACTAACCGCTAACATCGACCCCGTAGGACATTTTTGCATTAATTGTCCCCGCATAACCACAATTTCTAAAGCATCTTCCAGAGAAAATACATTCGCGATCGCAGCCGCAACATATTCCCCAATACTATGGCCAATCGCTGCTTGGGGACGAATTCCCCATGACATCCATAATTGAGCTAAAGCGTATTCTATGACGAAAATGGCTGGTTGAGCGTAGATGGTGTCTGTGAGGGAGAGAGGGGGAGAGGGGGGAGAGGGGGAGGGATAAATAAGAGTTCGTAAATCGAAACCGAGATGGGGTTTGAGTAAATTGCAGCAGTTATCTACAGTTTCTTGGAATACTGGTTGTGTTTCGTATAATTCTCGTCCCATGTTGGTGTATTGACTACCTTGTCCGGAAAACATGAAAACGAGGGTTTTATTAGCAGCTTGGGAAGTTTGAGTGATTGAAGAATTATCGTTAATATTACTCAGAGCTTGAATTGCTTGTTGATGATTTTGACAAACAATAAAGCGTCTTAACTCTAGCGCTTGTCTTCCTATTTGTAAGGTGTAAGCAATATCAGCTAAGTTTGTATCTGGATGGGATTTTAAATATTCTGAGAGATTATTTGTAGCTGTAGATAACGCTGTTGGTGTTTTCGCAGAAATTAACAATAATTCCCACGATTTTTCCTCTCCCCCTCCGCTTCCTCCGCTCCCTCTGCTCCCTCTGCTCTGTTCCAACACCATATGAGCATTCGTCCCACCCATCCCAAAGGAACTAACAGCAGCTCGTCTTGGTGTACCGTTACTATCCCAATTGAGCAGTTGATTATTAACGTAAAACGGACTGTTATCAAAATCTATTTGAGGATTGGGAGATTCAAAATTAAGACTGGGGGGAATTTTGCCATATTTTACCGCTAATGCTGCTTTAATTAATCCAGCGATTCCCGCAGCTGCATCTAAATGTCCGATATTGCTTTTAACTGAAGCTAAAGCACAAAAATTTCTTTCTTTAGTATGTTGACGAAATACTTTATTTAACGAACTAATTTCAATCGGGTCACCTAATGC
>JBCCSG010000222.1:0-12075 GCA_039200565.1 Cyanobacteria bacterium P01_D01_bin.50
AACTACTTTAGTTATAACTTGAGAAATATTTCTATTTGCTACCTTAATAGAGATGCACCAAGGAGGGTGATGACTTATGGGCAGATTAAACAAACAAGCATACCCGTTAGTTACTATATCGATAGATTTTGGCGGAAGCGGTACCAAAATAATAGTGCAGATTCGTGGTGGTAAGCCCAAAGCAATTTGGATCGAGCCAAGTGTAATTAAAGCGAACTATGAGTCTCTAGTTTTTCAGACTCGTAATTTAAACAATGCTTATCCCGAAAACGCGACTTGGGTTGGAATTGGTGAAGATTATCGAGCAATCGGTTATTTGGCAAGAAGTGCCTATGGTGCAACACAAAGATTAAAACCTCGTAAATACGAACTTGCCTTGTTTAAAACTCTGGCTGCGGTGTGGGTGATAAAACAGAAATTTAAATTACCTGAATCCTTTGACGTTTCATTAGCATTGCTTTTACCACCAGGGGAATTTGAAGATTCGGCATTACTAAAACCTATGCTTAAAGAAGCTTTAGCAGGATTTGAAACACCAACAGGAAAGATAAATGCCAACTTAATTGGTTACGAGTGCTTTCCTGAAAGTGGGGGAATTTATGCGATGTATTGCAAAAATACGAGTGAAGCGATAAGGCGTAAAGTTATTGGCTTAGTGATGTTGGGTTATCGAAATGCTTCTGCATTGAGCCACTCTCAGGTTTATAAAATCTGAGATTCAGGCATACATTCTAGCTTTTCGACCTTAATGTCTATCTGGCCAGAAGTGACTGACTTGTGGGATAACTCGTCTGAGGAACAATGACTGCTCTTGATTTCGGACGCGCCTACTTTACTTCGAGTTTGTTGATATAGCTTCCATGCATCCACAAGGATTGTCCTGCGGACACGCTTCGCGAACGACTCCGACCCCGGATACTCATTTTGAGCATCCAACAATGAAAGCAAATCGTCATTAACGTGCCTAGCAAGAAATGCGGAAAACAGGTCTCTATGTAATTTAAAGCCTGTTACATCCTCGTGGACTCTCTGGGATAGACTTTTCTTGATGCGTGTACCATCTAGATGGGTCTGCGAAAGAGCCGTTTTCTTGGTAGAAAACTTAATGAACTTACCGCCAGTTTTTTCGCGAAGTCTGCCGGACAGAGTACTCTTTCCGGCGAGCTTCGCGACTTTGCGCTTCAGTTCTGATTGAAAAAAACCTGGAGACTTGGCAGAAATAGCTTTACCGTAAATTTTCTGCCAGCCTTTTACCGAAACATTTTCGGTTTTTATTATGTTGCCATGCCGAAGAATCTCGTTTACTAAATTTCGATTTTGAGATTTAGTGTAACTATATTTACGGCGTTCTAACTCAGCCTTTCTAGCCTGTATTCGGCGATAATTCCTTGTTTTTATCCACTGCCTTTTACCTTGTTTAGTTTTACCTTTCTTTTTGACAAGTTTATTGCCTACCCTTTTCTCAAAATCTGGCTCATAGTTATCAGGATTAGCCACACGTTGAGAACGCTGCATTTTACGTTGTAAAGCTTTTAGTTCTTTCTCATAAGTTGGTACTTTTTCAGCGAATGGCAATAACCCCGCTTTGTTGTTCCCTGCAAATGCGACGTTAGAGATGTTCAAGTCTAAGCCAATAACGCCTTCACCGAGATAATTTGGTTCTTTTTGATAAGGCAATCCTTCGTTAATTAATTGCACATACCAACGACGCTTTCCGTTTAGATTCCTCCATAAAATACGGCAGTACTTTACAGGTGAATTTAATCCATAAGCAATTACTGGATTAAATAAATCAATTATAGGCTCTAGTTCTAAACCATTCCATACAACAGCATATTTAGCGCATTTTATTTTATTGCGAATGTCTTTTGATTTACCTATTTTATTGGGACGCTTTTGTTCAACAATGCGCCATTTAATTCCAGTAGCATTTGACTGACCTTCAACAGAACGATACCTAGATGCAACTTTGAATCTAACCTTCTTGGCTTGACCTAATTGTATTTTTTCAACCGCTTTAAAGGCTCTTGTTCCAATACTCTGCTTTTCATGTGCGCCTAATTTATCCGACATCCATTTAGACCTGTTAGCTGTTAGTGTCGCAAAGGTCTTCATGTCGTAATCTGTAAAGCGATTTTCTTTATCTGCTTGTAGATATAAAGCTATTCGCTGTTCTTTATCTTTAGTATTTTTTGCTTGCTTGTATGGCTCGGAGTTACGTACTTGACGTAACCGAATTAACGCTTCTCCAAGACAGCAGTTATACAACTGTCGAGCAGCTTGTAAGCGAGCTAATAATTCTTTTTCTTGTTCACTGCTGACTTTTAAAGCTAATTCTGTGACGAAACTTGGTGTTTTACTTCGAGCCATTTGACCGACCTCTCAAATGTTGTTATAAATATTTTAACCGTATACCGATAAACCGTCAACGAGTAATGCGAAATTATAAAGGTCATTTTTTAAAAGGTAATTCCGAAGGTTATACCTCCGCCCGCAAGGAAACTATTAAAGGTAAATTAACTATTATGATCAATGAAGATGATTTATTCGCATTAAAAAACATTCCCGACTGGCGAGAACGTGTAAGAGAATATATAAAATTATTAATTAAAGACCACGGGCACTAGGTGCTTGTCATCGAACTAACCCAGGTTTAAAAACACGCTAGGAAAGCGTTCTCTTGGAATTTCTTATCAACCTAATTGACAACAAACGTTTTTACGTTGTTTTAACCATTGATTAGTCGCTAAAAGCAAGAATTAGCTCCTTAACCCGAACTGAAGTCATAGCTAAACATAGATTACTCGCGAGAAGAGAATATGAGTTTCAATGCTTCTTTCTCTCAGAAGCTAACTTTTTTTCTTGCTCCAGACACCATACTGCAATTAATTCTTTAGCCACAGCACTCATATCCGTTTCAGCCTGGACACACAAGGACTTGAAACGGATTTTTAAATCTTTGCCAATTATTAACTTAACTGTATCTTCGCTTTTAGCCATGCTATCTATTTTGACATGATATTTGGGGAATTGAATCAATATTCCCATATAACCTTATTCCCCTATTCCCATAATTACCTTAGAAATATATAATTTATGCACAATGAAAAACCAAACGCGTATTAACTAGTACGGGAGAATTGAGGATAATTGTCTTACTGACATCCTCACCTTCCCCTAATCGTCTTGGAAGAAAATTTAAACCTATAGAGTTAAATTTAATTTTAAGCGAATTTTAGGTAACTGGAGGTGATGTATTTAGACCTGAATTAGAAATATAAATGTTTGAACCTTTAGAACCAAAGGAGTTTTGCTCTAAATGGATTCCCATAAAAAGCAACAAAAAGCCAGGAGAATATGGATATCGCAAAGAATGCTGCAAACTTCTAGCCCTATTAACTGGTTATAACGAAACCAGTTGTAGTAATTGGTTATCGACTCCAAGTGATATTCCTAATCTAGTACCATTGTACTTGCGTTCTGTAGATATTCTATGGCAAATTCAGGAAGTACTTCCCAATCAAGTAAAGAATTTTAAAGAGTAGTAAAAAAGTTAAATATATTGGTTAAAGTTTAAGGTAGAATAATTAAAAGCCAAAACCCCCCGTCCAGACTTCCAATCATGCTCGGAGGGTATGGTTTCCCAATTCAACAAAGGGATATTTTTATTATGCATAAGATAACCTCGGAAGACAACACCCAAAACGTCTACTCATCATTTGTATTTGCTGCAAACTTCGATTATTCTCAGTTTGATAGTTCCGAGCTACAAAGTAAAGCAAAAACCACACTCAACCAATTCATAGGCTTTGTTCGGCAAACCTTCGACGGCTTATTAGAAAACGGAAAAGCATTAAACTCGATTTATCAAGACTGCATTGCTAATTCCCCCAAAGGTAAAAAAGTATTTGAGAATTGGCTAGCATCCGATGACTTCGGAGCATCACGATACATAGCTAAAGCTGCCATAGAAATTTACAATTGGTTTGCAAAGTTACCGAAACGGTTGCAAAGTTTAGTACGCGCCAACGTTCAGAAATGGAGCGTGTCAGCCCTTCGTCAACTAACTAAAGTCAGCCATGATTTAGTAAAGGAATTAGTGCGTCCGCGAAGCGCATGCCCGAAGGGCTTATCGCCAAAGAGAACAGCAGCAGAAATTAAGAAAGAGCGAGAGAAAGAGGAGCGGGAAAGGGGTAGAGAGGGAGGAAATCATCAAGAGCAATCCCTCACTCCCATTTCTCCAACTCCCCCACTCTTAGCTCCCGGAACGCGAATCATAGTTACAAAATGTGACAGAGGTTGGACTGGTTCCACAGGAATAATCATGTCCGAGTGGAACGGTGATTTCTGGGTGTTGCTTGACCACGTAGTTTCCCAAAGAATGGATTCCAAGAATTTATTTAAACCCCATCAACTTCAGCCAGAATCGGGAAAAACAGGTATAAAACCAACTTCTCCAAAACATATGTTTACCCCAGCCGAAGTTGAAAAGAAAATAGCCTCAGCGCTACAGCAACGAGAGAAAGAAAGAGCAGAAGAAGAATTGGGAAAATTTGTAGAAATCCGAGATGCAGCACTCTTTGCAGCAGAAGAAGAGATAAGTGCGGCTCAAAAACACGCTCAAAAAATGGAACAAGCGAAACACAAATTAATCGAGCAATTAATAGCCAAAGAAAAAGAATTGGAGTCCGTGCGTGGTTTGGTAGCTAAAAATCAACAACTCCAGCAACGAATACAAGACTTAGAAAAAGCTCTCGAAGATGCTAATAGAGATAGCTGGGGTAATACATTTAACAAGCAAGCCGCGAAAGTGGTTAATAAGGAATTGGAGAAAACGATTGAGCCATTGATGTCAGAAGTTGAGCGTTTGAATAACGTGCTTTCTCAAAAAGAGCAGGAATTAACTGAACTTCAAGATACGAGCAGGAAACAGCACGAAGTTTTGCAGCAAAAAATAAATTCAAATTCGATTATTAATGAGTTTGGCGAAATTGGGGAATATCTAGGATGGAATGGTTGGAGTAGTAAAGGATACCGGGCGAACAATGGGATGTTATATGGGGGAATTCATGCACTAACTGCTTTTATTTGTGATTTGAAAGCATCTCATCCGGATTATCAAGAGCAGGAAATTCCTTTTTAGATTTATGCCCAACTAATTTTTCATTAACAAATTAAAATTGGTGCACCTAAAGACTTTCAGAGTTAAAGCAAAAAGGGAGATTTTCTTTTCTAATCAAATAGTTATAATTTTCCGCAGCCGGCCTTCTAAGCAAGACTGTTTAAAATTTTGCGCCCAGCAATACCTTTTGAAATATTAAGCGATTTTTATTAATAATGAAACAAAATCAAACTCTTCATATCCCACGTTGGTTAGCAAAATTTATTTTAAATGAAACAAAAACCCAGCCAAATAACCAACAGATATTTTTTGCAATTTTAGAACCGATGTCACCTCAAGAATGGTGTCGAATTTGGATTCCTATTATTCATCCAGATGTTGAAGCACCATACCCTGGAGAGCGCAGTCCACCAGGTTATATGAAAGCTTCTATTATGACTTTGTGCAAACTCACGGGTTACAGCGACAGTACAGTAGAAGGATGGTTTTACGGAAAGCCTTATCATTATACGCTTGGAATATTATTACGCTGTTTCCACATATTATTCAAGTTTCAAAGAACTATAAAAATCTCAGATAATAGTTTATAACTCCAATCAAAATAATATGGTTGGGGTTGTTTTTTTTGTAGTTTAATTACCCTAATTTTACAGGATTAACTACTCAAATAAAGTAGTTTTCGTTTTAATAGTGAATATAGGAAATGTAGTGCAATTGCAATTCAACTAAAATTGAATGTAAATTGTACTTCACGCTTTTGTTGAAATCAATAGGGATAAAGAAGGTGTGAAAAATATTCAACGACTTTATACCCAAAGTACATTAGCTAAACGGTGTAAAGTTAGTCTTCAAACTATTAAGAATTGGTGTATGTGGGCGGGACTGACACCGCCAAAGAAAGCCACTTATTTTAGTTGTGATGAACTGGAAGCTCTTGCAGACTTCTACATCGCATACAAATTCCTGCGCGTACAACAAGATGCTTATATAGATAGTGTTTTGGGAATGGGTGGATTGAAAAAGTATATTGCCTCAGTACGCCGTATGAGTTTGCGTCAGTTTGTTACGGAGTTCTTAACCAAAGAAGAAAAAGCTCACTTTTTAGCGCAAATTTTAGTTGATAAATTAGAGGAAGAAATTGAAGATGATGAATTTAACATTGGTAGCACAGCAGCTTGAAATTCCATTAGAGCAACTTAAATCAATTTGTCAGGTATTAAAGATTGAAATTGTTAAAAATGCAGTTACACCAAACGACAAACAAAAAATTCAAGATTTTATTAGGGTGTGCAAGGAAAAACAAGTAACTATAGAGCAAGGATTATCAGAATTACAACAATTACAGCAAGAAGCACAAGCTCAACAAAAAATATTAGGTGAAAGATTCAACTTAGATGAATTTTTCAAACAACGTATTGGTACTTCTCCAGAACAGTTAAACCCTGGAAGCTACCATTATGATTTGTATCAATTGTTGTTAAAATCCCAATCCATATCTCAGGTTGGCTATGCATTGTTTAGAGAAGCTTTTTTACGTCAAACCCAAGATTTGATAATGAACGGGACAGAACAATCTTCCATGAATCAAAATCAAACCGTAGCTGGTTTTGATAAAGCTTTTGATGCAGTTGAAACTCAATTTGAGCAAAATTTTTTAGGAAATTCAATCAACTGGGAGGAACAGGAACATCCGATGTTAGCAGCATCCCAAAAGACGGCATTACCTTCAACAAGGACAACGAATACATCAACATCCCCATCATCGAAGAAGTAGTTGAAACTGCACCGAAATTAGCAACCACAACTTTAAAAGCAATTGCACCAACAGTCAATAAAACCATAACTACTGACCGTCGAACGATTGCTGATTTTATGACAGAGGGGGGAAGTGTTGCTTATTGTGTGGGAATAACTACAACTTCTACCGTTGCAACAATTACTATTTCTATTACCTCTCCACCCAAACCAGTTTTTATCAAAATCATGACTGCTGGAATTGTTGGAACTATTTTGGGAGGAATTGGAGCAGCACTAATATTGCGGCACTACAGAAAACAGGTTTTGAAGAACGATGCAATTTCAACATCAACAACAAAATCCGAATTATCAAAATAATCAACATCCAACCGATGATTTTGATTCTAGCTGGGTGCCAAATCCTCATGGACAAGTAAACACAAGTGCTGCAACACCTGGATTAATCAATGTTATAGGGTCAAAAAACTTAGATTCTTTGCTGACAAATCCTTGGTTGATGTCCATTTTCGTTGCAACAGTAATTTTGGTTGTTATTTCTGCGATACGCGAAGCGTCGCCCTTCGGGCTATCGCAACAGTTATCTCTAGTCAAAACTCATCAAAACCGAATCCTGAACAAGAAGCATACGAGCGCGCTTTTACAAAAGTCCCAGAATTTAGAAGCAGCCCACAGTAACTTCCGAGAATATTTGACTCGCAATGATTATAGCTCCGGGATGGTAAGCAATCCAGGTTTATTGCAAGCAGTAGTTTTAGAAGCAAGCGCAAGATATCGCAACCGAATTATTGCCAGTCAAAATCAGAAGGAGAATCCGGCTTATAACCAACACGAAGAGGTAATCAATCTTAATTCTGAAATTGAAGCATTGAAACGGGTAAATCTTGGTGCATCGGGAAAAGAAGCGGAACTAAAATATGTTGACCCTAGTACGGGTTCGTGGGTAACAATTCCAATAGATTCTGCCGAACTTGCTGCCAGTGGCTTGGTCAAGCTAAATATTATCTCAAATAGCAGAAGAGAAACAACACAGCGGTTTAATTTAGTTACGATTGCTCAAAATACACGGCTTCGGTTAGACGAAGTGAAAGCTGTGATGTTGGAAGCGTTGCGTGTTAAAGGGCTAAATCCAGTTGCATCAGAGCTTGAAAAAACTGACTGGTTTGGTAAGAAAGCAAGCCCCAAAGATGCACAGATATCCGATTATCAGACTTACGAACCAGAACCGACTCCGGCTACTCCATTAAGTAAACAACTTTTACCAGAAGACAAACCCTCAATCAAACCAAAAGGGGGTAAAAATGCCCAGTAAACTAATATTCGCACCCATAACTATGCTATTGGGAGGTTGGATGTTTACCAGCAGTTTTAGCACTAACACAATTCAACAATCAACAACACCATATTCCACCCAACAGCAAATAGTTGAAGTAGAAATGCCAGAGCCAGCAAAGTCTTTTCTAAGATTTGGTGGTGCAGCTATCGCATCTGTTGGAACATCAACTTTAGTGTTTTGGGAGTTAGCGAGTAAAAAACGGAGCACACAAGCTCAATTTTTATTGGCTCCCTCTCAAAATTTTGTTCCCACCCAATCTCAATTGCAAAATAATTCTTTTCCCATGCCACCACCAGCCCAACAAAATCAAGAAGCATCAGCACCACGCAATAGTCTAATACCATTACGAATCCAACAAGCAAATGATTCAGAAAAAGCTGAACCACTACAGGAAGTACCAAATTTTTACCAAACAGGTCGTAAAGCTTCAATATCTAATGATTGTGATGCTTTAAATGGATTTAAACCACAAAGTAGCTTTGAAGATAAATATGCCTCAGTTAAATCTTTGGTTTACGAAAACACGGCTTTGTTTCGTTGGTAAAGAAAAAGGTAGCGGTAAAACCTCCAAGCTGGGTTATCTAATTGCCGAACATATAAAGCTGGGTCATCTAGTATGGATGGTAAATCCTTTTGCTAAAGGTCAACAGTGGAAAGGAATCAAGGTTTTCGGACGTGGTTATCAATTTGTCGAAGCTACCAATGCTATCCGCGAATTTACTCGTATTGCATTTTGGAGAATAGCGGAAGCTGGTGACGAAACGAAGGAATACGAACCTTTCGATGATTATCACCTGCATCTATCCCTTGACGAGATGTCAAATTATTCCAGCGAAATAGATGCTATTGATTCGACGGTTATGCCAAAGTTTTGGGAAGCAGTTGTGCAATTTTTGCGACAAGCTAATATGTCTGTTTCGTTTGCCAGCCATGGTGACACTCAGGCTATGTTAGGTGGAGCTAAAGCTCTAACTGGTAAATCGCAAACCATAAAGGATGCCATTATCTGGCTTTACGCTCAAGCTATTACCGATACTAATGTAGAAGGTAATAAGCGTTGTGCGGGTTGGGCTTATTTAATTCGTCCTGATGGGGGAGAGAGGCAAAAAACAAGAGTTGAAATTCCCTCTTGGATGCAGGGGGCACCTGCAACTCGAATTGATGGAAAGGATAAGTATAACTACATCCAGCTCGTTCAAAAATACTGTCCTCAGTATTTGTATCTTCCAGCTACAGCTAAAAAGACACAACAGTCAGAAGAAAGTTCATCATCAGTCACAGATACCGAACAGTTTCGTCAGAAACTAATTGAACAGGAGGATATATGGGGTTCTGATGGAGATAAAAATAACTAGCTTTTTCTTAGTGAAATTTTTAGTTTAGATAGTTTAACTAATTTTTTTAGGAGTCAAAATGGTCAGAAAACAGTTGCGAGGAAGGAATTTACCACAATTAAGAGAAGGTCATGATTTAGACACCCGTGTCATTGACGCGAATTATTCTGAATTCGATGATGATTATGAGAACCATTATTCTGATAGTAATAGGTGGAATAATCGAGCATACAATGCAGGACGTTATGCCAGAAAAGCTTATGATTGGAGCCACAATTATACTCGTGGTGTAACCCCAGCGATGGAGAATGGAGCGAATGCTGCAATTGGAACTTTAGGTACAGTAGCCAATCATACCAATCCTTTCAAGCCCTGGCGCTCATTTGCTTTTTGGAGTATGAGTATCGGTACTTTGATTGTCGGTTCCTGGGTGGCGCAATTCTTCTTAGGGGGATTGATTGCAACTCGCAATCCTCGACAATTACCGCAAAATACTTCGACTGCAGTCCGCGGACGGTCATGGAGTGGTCAATAGTGCTAAGCCTATTGCTAATGGTGTTCGGAATGGGTTCGGTCAAGTTGCAACGGGTGCAGGAGATAGTTTAGATAGGGCTGTACGCTTACAGACTGTTGAATCTAATAATTGGCAGCAGCCTGTTAATGTACAGCATTCCTCCCCAACTACTTTGCCTTTAACTACTTGGACTGGCAATGGTGAATATCAGCCGGTAAGGAGGAAGTAAAGCATGAGTTGGATGAGGGTTCCTGCGTCGAGTTTTCTTATTACCAGTAGCGTATTTGTTGTATTTATTCTGGATATGGCGAGTCCTGGCTATGGTTCGTTTGTTTTAATTCCAAATGTACGACCTTACATTGCAACACTTACTAACCATATCCGCTGGGATTTGAAAAAATTGGTGCGCTCTGAACCCTCACGGACGGTAGAAATTCAAACAAACGAGAAACCATTAAATTGCCGAACCCTATTAGATGCTTACAACAACAATGCTAAATGTCATTTCAATCCGAAGAATTATTAAAACATCTCCCACTAGAGGTTCAGTATAAAGAAATCAAGGCATCTGAAGAAGCCAAACGCCAATTTCTATTAACGCAAGCAAGGGGACGTGTCTGTTGTTTTGGACTATCTTTGGTAATGGCGATAGGCGAAGCCGACACCTAAAGGTGTATCGCTATTCTACATCCTTCAGTAAATCAATGGTTTGAGACTAAACTTAAATTAAACCGTATTGTTGGTATTAGCATTTCAACAGCCCCTGACAAGCCGAAAGAAGGAGATAAAATAGCCGCCGCACTTGTAAATTATGCACGTAGTAAACAGTGGCAAGTACGAACTGGAGAACGGCGCTATAACGTGTTTTATGTTCAAGGAATGTTTCCATCAGGTGTCATAAATCACAATACACCTAACAAATTCAATGATTCGCGGTTTTTAGTTGAAGTTAACCCTGCTCCTCGGTTAATTGGGGCTTGGGAGGCATCTATTGAACCAGGAAATTATTATACGAGGAAGCCGATGAATGCTAAAGGTGCAGCACAAATACAAGTACCAGGGCAGTATAAGGCTTGGCGAATAGGGAAACATAAAGGTCGCGAGATTGCACTAGTCCAAGTTGCACCAGTAAACATAGTCCGGGATTTCAACCGTAATAGCAAAATTGACAAAGGAGATAAAAAGGAATATTCGATAATCGGAGCTAATCAGCATAGTGGAAGCGACCAAAAGTTTGTAGATAATGCAAGTGCTGGATGTCCTGTAGGACGAACAATAAAAGGACATCAAGAGTTTATGAGTTATTTGCACAAAGATCTAGATTTCCAGGCGAATAATAATTTTATCTTTTCAACAAGCTTTATTAAGGCTAAAAGTTTAAATTTTTAATATTTAATAGGGACAAAACTATAAATGAAAACAAAAAAATATCTTTCTTCAAGTGATTATTATTGGTACATCAAATCGAATGCTTGGAGGGGCAAACATTATAAATGGTTAAAACAATCTGGTAATAGATGTTCGATGTTCCCTTGGGTCAAAATAGGAAAATATACTTCACGAAAGTACGGTAAATACAATATTCATCATACAGGAGTTGGCTATCGACATTTGGGGCATGAAGAATTAGGTCAAGATGTCCTTCCACTTTGTCTATTCGCTCACTGGTTAATTCATGGTGGGAATATGAAGGCTAAAGCTGCTTGGCAACCGAATATTATTCAAAAATCTTTGCATTTATGGTGTAGTTTAGCACTTCTATTAAAACAATTATTTTTGTCATTAACTAGTTTATTAATCGCATTTTATTTCTCTACATGGATTGGATTAATAACTAGCATCATATTTATTTACTTATTGTTTCGATAAATAATGAAATATTCTACTAACTTGGGATATAAATGGGATTTGCTTAACATCCTGTTACTACTATGTATTACAACCTTTGCATTAAGTAAACCAGTAATCAAGTTCGTTTCTGATAGTATAGAAAATATTTCTTCAATAAATACTT
>JBCCSG010000223.1:0-12040 GCA_039200565.1 Cyanobacteria bacterium P01_D01_bin.50
ACTACCGTCCAAATGGATGTTTCCAATACAAGTAAAATTTCTTTCGAGCTTGCAACGGGTGATAGAAGTAAAAGGATACGTGGTTGGGATACTCCCGAGCGTGGTGAAGAGATTAATTTTGAATATTCCGTTGATGGAGGTAAAAACTGGGTTGAAATTACCTCTTATGGAGCGGGTGCTCTTCCTTGGAAAAATTATGATGTACTTATTCCCACTGCAGCTAGAACAACCTCGACTCAATTTAGATGGATACAGTACAAAAATAGCGGTAATAATTTCGATAATTGGGCTATTGATGATTTAGTAATTGGTAGCACTAAAGTTGAAGCAAATATTGCTCCTATTTTTACCAGTAATGCAACTCTGAAAGCAATTGAAGAAGATACTATCAACCCTGAAGGTGAAACTATTGCTAACCTATTTCAAGGGAAATTTAAAGACTCAAATAGCGGTTCTAGTTTGAGTGGAATTGCAGTCGTTGAGAACAAAACTGATAGTAGCAATCAAGGAAGTTGGCAATATTCTCTAGATGGTAAAAGGTGGCTTAATATAGGCTATGTAAATGATAGTAGTTCTGCTCTAGCTCTATCAGCAAATACTAAAATCCGATTCTCAGCTGTTGCGAATTACCATGGTAAACCAAAAAGTCTAGGTGTAAGAGCATTAGATGATACTTTTAACAAAGCTTTTACTGATAGTAGAAATTCTCAGAAAATTAATACTATAAATAATGGGGGTACGACAGCAATTTCAGCTAAAATCACTGAAATAAATACCACAATTAAAGAAGTTAACGATAAACCTATTGCGAGTAATGATACTTATTGGATAGCTGAAGGTAGTACTTTAGAAACAGCATCAGCAATTACATCCCTAGTGATGTTTAGCGACAAAGGAAATTATGTTGGACAAGGTAAGAACTATAACTTTACTCCTGATACTGGCGAATTCTATGGTAGTTATACGTTTAACAATGGAGTAAGTGTTTCTTACAGGGATTCAGCAAGAGGTGGTTCTTCATGGGTTTTATCATTTCTTGCTCCATATTATACTCCCTTAGAAGCAGGAAAAACCTATAGCAATGCAATAGATTTTGGGCTTCAAGATTTTAATCAAGCAGGTTTGAGTGTAAATGGTGAAGGACGTGCAAATAGTAAACTAACAGGAGAGTTTTTTGTTAATCAAATTATCTATGGTGTAAATAACAAAGTTACTAGTTTCGATGGAAGTTTTGAACAACTTGGACAAGGTGATACAGGATTGTTGAGGGGTAAAATCAAATATAACGCAACTCAAAACAATCTTTTACCCGGAATTTTAAGTAACGACAGCGATATAGATAGTAAATCTTTGACAACTATTTTAGTTAGCGCTCCATCAAACGGTAATCTTAAATTGAACAGTAATGGAGCTTTTACTTATATTCCTACTGCTGGTTTCAAGGGTATTGATAAATTCACATATCGTACAAGCGATGGGAAAACAACTTCCGATATTGCTACAGTAACTCTAAAAGTTGGTGTTAGTGATGCTCCATTTATTACCGCAAGTCAGTATTCTATTTCTTATATACAAAATGCTGATGATATTTTGATAAACTCTTTTACTAGTATATCTGACTCAGACTCCCCTGATTTAGATGGTGGTCAACTTAAAGTTAGCATTTCTGATAGTACCGAAGATGAGCGTTTGCTAATTCGCAATCAAGGAACTAACCCTACTGAAATTAACCTTGAAGGTAATACCATTAAATATGGAAATTACGAAATTGCTACTTTTACTGGAGGTACCCAAAGTCAAGATTTAGTCGTTACTTTAAACAAAAATGCGAGAACAAAACAGGTTGAAACTTTACTAAAAAATATTACTTACGGAAATTTTTCCCAAAATCCTGTCAGCGAACAACGAAAAATTGAAATTTCTCTTACTGACGGTGATGGAGGTACTAGTAATATCATATCCAGAACCATCGATGTCAAAAATATCAACGAAATACCTGAAATTGCAATTCTTCAAACTAATCCTAATGATATTACCGGTAAATTAATAAATGGTGATTCCTTGAATAATACACTTTATGGAGGTTCACTAAATGACTTTTTTAATGGTAAAGAAGGAGATGATTTTCTTTACGGAAGAGATGGTGACGATACTCTTTTAGGTGGAAGTAATGACGATTTACTCCAAGGTGACCAAGGTAACGATAGACTTTTTGGAGGAAGCGGTAAAGATACTTTTGTGTTGAGTAAATTTACTGGAACAGATACAATTTATGATTTTGAAAATGGTATTGACAGTTTAGGTTTATCCCAGAGTTTGACTTTCAATGATTTGAATATTCAAGCAAATGGAAATAACACTGATATTCTATTTGGTAATCAGGTTTTAGCTACTTTAAGAGGTATTAATAGTAGCTTGATTGAACAAAGTGACTTCACTACTGTTTAAAACTGATTACGATAATATCAAAACCCTTGCCGTCAAAGCACTGAGTAAAAAATTTGCTCTGCGGTAAGGTTTAATTCTGGGAAACAAGGAGAAATTAATTGCTTATTTTCCGTTTCCAAGCCAAACCCGAACCTATTAAACTTAAAAAACCAAATATTAAACTAGGCTCGGAAACAGATTGACTTCCATTTACTCTAGAAGCAATGGGAACTTGACGAATTGTGAAGGAATCATAAAAATCGTTCCCTTCCAAATCGTCTGAAACATCTATGGAGAACGAGAAATCTACACTTTCACCAGGTGCGACGGTACCCTCTGACCAGTTAAGATTAAAAGAAGCATTCCCTTTAACTTGCGTGAATTTTGATGAAGTAACTTGAGTCTCGGCATCAAAACTAGGAATTGCAAAGCCGCGAGGAACTAAAATTAATCCGGGGGATGCAAAATTATCTTCACCAAACGGATTATCAGATTGAAAACCGATTTCAAAATTAAAACCATCCCAAGTTGAATCAGTGCTATTTACAACCGTTTCTTTCAGTAAATATTCTGTAGTTCCGCCAGAAGCTTCAACAAATAGTTTGGTGTCAATAGGGGCTATTTCGCGGAAGGTTTTGGGGGTACAAGATAAACCAGGAAAGTTGTTAATCTGATTTGGATTGGGAGCTAAACTGTTGTTATTATTGGGAACTGGCGTATTAACAGGAGTTTGTACTTGCGCACACAATATATCCCCTTGACCAACTCCTCCCGGAGGACTGATACTGTTAATTATCCGTGCTTGTGCTGTGCTGCTAAGGGTTAGAGAAATAGTTAAAGTAGTTGCAAGGGTTTGAATTATTTTATTCATGTATTTGCGATGCCGATTAATATATTATCGAGTTTATCTTCATAATTTCTTTGCTTTTCATAATATTCCCTGAAACTAAAAATTACCAATAATATCGGTATCATTACAGATTTATTTAATAATTGGTTGAATCTGATATCCTACACCACCTCTCTACTGTTTATCTTTGCGTACTCCAACCCTAATACTCTGACAACTCAAAATTACCGGGTGAGGGCAGGTAAGGGAAGAAGGGGAAGAGGAACGAGAAAATAACTTTTTCTTCTTGTTATTAACAGCAGGGGAACTATTAGTAAGGTTTTTTATCAGTAATCCTAGAGCGGGGAAGGGAGGAGTGTGGCGCAATCGAACAAGCTGCTTAACTTGAGAATAATTGGTATCAGCCTTACTTTACATCTAGGTTTGCGTAGCGATATGCTTCGAGGGATATTGGTTTTTTCCAATTAGGAGAGATTTTATCAAAAAAAATTATGACTCAATCGAATTCATCATCACAAAAACCTAGTGCAATTAATCTTGTTTTTGTTGGTTTTATTGCAGTTTCAATTATTTTTGCAGCTTATACAAATAATATGGAAGCTGTTACTAAAGCCAGTTTTGAATCAGCGAAAACTGCTGTTAGTTTAGCGATTAATTTAATCGGAGTCATGGCACTTTGGTTAGGATTAGTAAGGGTTTTAGAAGCGGGTGGTTTAATGTATACCCTTGCGAAATATCTTAAACCATTAATGATCAGATTATTTCCTGATGTTCCCCCTACTCATCCGGCAATGGGAGCAATGATTCTGAATATTTCTGCCAATATGTTAGGTTTAGGAAATGCTGCGACTCCTTTTGGGATTAAAGCAATGGTTGAACTAAATAAAATCAATCCCTTTAAAGGAACAGCCACTAATGCTATGTGTTTATTTCTGGCAATTAACACCTCTAGTATTGCCTTATTTCCTCTCGGTGTAATTGGGGTTAGGGCTGCGGCTAATAGTGAAGATCCTGCCCTGATTTGGCTACCTACTTTAATCGCCACTTCATTATCTACAATAGTAGGAGTTACGGTAGCATTATGGTTAGGAAATAGAAGTAAAATATCAGATGAAATGGCATCAGTAGAGCCAGAATCAATGGAGTCATCGGAAGACTCAGAAACAGAAAGTGAAGGATTTCAAGAAGAGGATTATTCCCATCTGCTTTATCCCGTAGGGAAAATTTCACAAACCGTAGCTTGGTTATTTATTTTAGGATTTCTTGGCAGTTGGGTTTATGGAGTAACAAAAGTTGGCAGTCTTGGAGGATTCTTTAATCAAGATTTCCTCTCCCATTGGTTGATGCCTGCTTTAATGTTATTAATTATTGCTTATGGAGTAGGGAGAGGAGTTAAGATTTATGAAGCAGTCACAGAAGGAGCTAAACAAGGATTTGATATTGCGATTCGGATTATCCCTTTTCTAGTAGCTATTTTAGTCGCAATTGGTATGTTTAGAGCTTCAGGAGCGATGGATGCGATCGCTGATGTTTTAAATCCGATTACTACTTTAATTCAACTCCCTGCGGAAGTATTACCAATGGCTTTAATACGCCCTCTTTCTGGAGGAGGTGCATTTGGAATCATGAGTGAATTAGTAGAGGGAGCGCCAGATTCTTATAGTGCTTTCGTAGCCTCAGTTATGATGGGGAGTACGGAAACAACTTTTTATGTACTTGCAGTTTATTTTGGTGCAGTAGGAATTACTCGCATTCGTCATGCTTTAGTTGCTGCTTTATTGGCTGATGCAACTGGATTAATTGCTTCTTGTCTTCTTTCATCTCTATTTTGGAATCTGCGTTAAAATTTCTCAAGTTTCAGACAGATAAAATTGGGCATTGCTGAATCTGGGTATGAATTTAGATATCCCAGACGCGATACTATGAGCTTCTCTACAAGCATTTCGGCAAACAAAATCAAATTCATACATTAAATCAGCAACGCCTAAAATCGAGTTCGCAAGTAACATCAACTCCGGCTAATTACTTACTATATAACACTTTACTCACAATCTTGGTTTGTGAGAGTATTAGGAGCTTCGGCACTCTTGATAGACTGATTAGTGGTAAAACTCTGGATAATTTCAGGAATATCTAAACCAGTAGTTTGACGGAGTTGTTCGATAAAAGCCGCCATTTTAGTTGCATTACTACCCTCCTTGGCATCGACTATAGTAACCTTCTCGACTTCTAACTCTGGAATACTCGAAGCCATTGCTTTAAGTAAAACATCAAACTTCTGTAACAAGAAGATTTCCCTAGCATTACTACCAGCATTTTGCCAAGATTCAGCTAACTTTTTAGTACCATCTACCTGTGCTTTACCATCTTCGATGATACTTGCCGCATTACCTTTAGCTTGTGCGATCGCTCTTTCAGATTCGGCTTCTGCTGGTGCGACAACATCAGCAATAAGTTGCTGCTCAACTTGTTTAATACGTTCTTTTTGTACTGCAACTTCAGCTTGAGTTTTAACCACATTGGCACCAACTTCAGCTTCTACCTCAGCTACCATTGCTACCCGTTTAGTGACAGCATCTCTAACTCTACTTTCGGCTTCAGCTTTTGTAATTTGTAATTCTTTTTCAATACGTTTTAAAGCAATAAGTTTCTCATTTTCAGAAGAACAAATTTCCGATTTAGCCTTAGCTTCAGCTTCAGCGATTCGCGAATCTCGCAATAATTCAGCACGTTGTTTTCTTCCCATCGCTTCCAGATATCCGGCAGTACTGGAAATTTGTTGTATTTGTAAACTATCTAAAATCAAACCTAATTTTTCTAAATCATCTTCTGCTTCTTCCAATAAATTTTTAGCAAAAGCAATTTTATCTTCATTAACTTCTTCTGGAGTTAAACTAGCTAAAACTCCTCTAAGATTTCCTTCTAAAGTTTCCTTTGCTAATTGCTCAATTTGTTTGCGACTTTTACCCAGTAATCTTTCAATTGCATTATGAATCATAGGTTCTTCACCAGCAATTTTTATATTAGCTACACCTTCCACATTCAAAGGTATTCCACCTTTAGAGTAAGCATTATTAACCTCTAGGTCAATAATGATATTACCCAAATCCATCCGAAAAGTGCGTTCTAATAAAGGAGTTTGAATACTACTACCACCTTTTACCAAACGATATCCAACTTCGCGTCCATCAGAAGTTTTATATTTACCGCCAGCAAATATTAATACCTCACTAGGTTGACAAATATGATAAAAATAGCGAATTATCCAGTAACCAGCAGCTGAACCAAAACCAAAAATTCCTAATAATAAACTAACAATTGATAACATTATTTTCTCCAATAAAAATTAATAATAGGGAATAGGAAGTAAAATTTATAAATTTTAACTCCTAACTCCTAACTCTTAACTCCTAACTCCTAACTCCTATTTCACTTTCCCTTCTTCCCACTAAGAGTTCCAACTACATCAATACCTAAAGTTTGATTAATACTTTCGAGATACTGATTGAGAATTTCTGGATAAATTTTGACTAAACTTGCCAAAGATTTACCATCACCGCTATCTACAACATTTACTTTGTCTAAATAAAGTCGCTTAGGAATTTCTACAGCTTCATTCAAGATAGTTTCTAGTTGCTGGATCAAAAATAATTCAGATACATTACATTCTGTTTCCTGCCAAACTTGAGCAAGCATTTCATTAACTAAAGCTGCTGCTTTGGCATTTTCGGCAATAACTGATGCCTCACCTCTAGCACGCAATTCTTTAGCTTGCTGCTGTGCCTTAGCAGGCAATACTCGATCGGCTTCTAAACGCAGACGCTCTAATTCTGCTCTTAATTGTTGGAGTTTTTGCTCGAAAAAAGCCTGTTTTTCTTTAACTATTGCCCTAGTAATTTCTTCTTCGGAGCGTGCTTTTTGTTCTAATTTAGCTTTAATTTCTCGTAGTTCATTTTCTTTCTCTAAAGTCACAATGTGATTTTGAGTTTTAGCAACTTCTGCCTCTTGCTGACATCTTGCTTCTACAGTTTCAGCTTCGCGAATAGCATTGGATTCTGCAATCTCGGCATCTCTGACAATCATCGCAATCCGCTTGCGCCCAATGGAACTCAAATAATCAACATTATCTGAAACATTTTGAATTTTTAGAGTATCGATTTGCAATCCCAACTTCATTAAATCTCTACTGACATCAGAAGTTATACTTTCAGCAAATTGCAGTCTATCTTCATTTACTTGCTCCGGTGTTAAAGTCGCCACAACTCCCCGTAAATTACCTTCAAGAGTTTCTCTGGCTACTCGTAAAATCTCATTTCTCTCACTTCTCAAAAATCTTTCTATTGCATTACCGATAATTTCCGGATTGCTAGAAAGTTTTACATTGGCGATCGCTTGAATATTTAATGGCGTGCCTCCTTTAGAATAAGCGTTTTTCACTTCTACTGGTACGGGCATAGTCGTAACATCCATGCGTCGGATTTTCTCGACGATGGGAATACGAATAGCTCTTCCGCCAGATAATACTCGATATCCGACTTCTTGCCCGTCTTTTGTCTTCCATTTACGTCCAGAAATAACTATAACTTCATTGGGTTTACAAACGCACAGACAAGATTTTAGAAACCAAATAGTTAAAATACTACCGAATATTCCCAAAGCAATTGGTAAGCTAGTCAGAATAAGTCCACTTAGTTGATTTTGCTGAATTTCTATGGGACGATTTGTTTCAATTTGTGCTATTTGTAAGCTCTGAACTTCTTGTTTTAAAACAGATTTAAACATCGTTATTAGTTGATTTGGTTTTTTTTATTAATTACAAAGTTTGTCATATATAATAGCTAACATTTATAGCAAATTCGGCTAATTACTTACTATCTATATCAACCAGAGTGATTATAATTCCTTATTACTCATTACTCCTTACTCCTTACTCCTTACTTATTACTCATTCCTCACAGATACAATAAGTATTTAATCGGACATGATATTATTCACAGATTGTTCATCTATAACCCACAATTGATTCCTCTTGACTTGTACAATAAAAACTCTATCTCCTGGTTGAAAACTTTTAGATTCATCAGTACAAGCTACATAATCAACTATCGAACCTTGTCCTGGTATATTAACTCTTACTTTACCTTTACAATTACGATCGAAAGGAATTTCTACAGTCCCATAAAGACCAACTAAATTGTTAGTAGAAACCATACTATCCACCTTTTGACGGCGGCGCTGGATGACTATCAGCAAAACGATAACAGCACCGCAAGATATACCAATAGTAACCGCCACTAAAGTAACTATAATTAAGTTCATTGTTTGTTTTTATCCAGCCTTAAGCTCAGCGTCAACTGTAAGCTGTTTAACTACTACTCTTAAACTACTTCCTGTTGAACATCATCCATTTTTTAGGTAATCTCACGGTTGAACCTATTTGAAACCATGCATAACTTCTATTCGTAAAAGACTTCAATTCTATCTCTGGATTTTTCGAGAAAATAACTGTAACTTTTACAAAACTTAATATAAGAGGCGATCGAGGGGATTCTTATTATTTTTGGTCTTAACAAATCAACCTTCTAGCCCGTTATCACGCCACCAGAACATAGTGTAACGGTATTAAGGTGCCGCTCCAACGAATTAATGGGCGCTATTTAATCTTCATATTTACTTTTTTAAAATGTATTTTTAGCATACTAAGTGCTGAAGAACCAAATTTTTAGTAACTATGGAATAAAACAGGTTATAATCCAAGTTTTCTTCTTGCACTACTTCTTGCATCTCTAACTTGCTTGTATCGACAAAATCCTGGTAGAGAAATTATTTCTGAGACTTTGGCTTCGGTTGGATAAATTCCCTTTTGATAAATCTTTATAGCTATTAGCTTAACTTCTGCGAGGGAAATGGTTGCTATTTAACTGCCAGTCGATGTATTCTGTTGCCCCTGATTGGCTGTTCCAACCTGTTTCAACCAGGATTCTTGAGAAGCTGAGGTTGAGCAAAAGCATTGGTTAAGACAGCCACTCGTTTATTGTTGGTTACTTTCTTGGTTTATCTTAAAAACTTCCTAACTTCTAATTTATTCATTCCAGGACGAATTTCTGGTCGATAAAGTATTTGTATAAGCGTTTTATCGAGTTGAGAATATTGGTTAGTATCAGTCCAAGGTTGATAGAAAATACTATTTTTGTATTTATAAGAATCTCTCATAAGCCCTAAAGATTGGGTTAACTCTTCTCTAATTAAGTGGGAGCGTTCTTTCTGATTAATTCCAGATGTGGCGATTAAAATATTAGAACTATATATGACATTATTTTGATTCCAATTAATCCAGGCATAACCATCATTTCCTGGTTGATAGTTTGGTTCGTATCGCTTAAACTCAGATACAGGAACAAAGTGAATTTTCACATTTGGTTTACTCTCAACTATCTTCAAGTTGATGTCAGATGTTAAATTATTGATTTCATTAATTACAGTTCCTAAAGTTTTAAGGTCTTCAGATGTTGGGGAACCTATGACTTTTATTCTCACATCTCCCTGCCATTTTCTGATAATACTAGAACTTGCTGAATATTCAGTACCAAGCGCAATTTCTAGAAAGTAATTAATTTCTTCCGGCGTGTATGTTTTCTTTGGTACGTAAGCTTGTTGGGATGGTTGATTGCTTCTGTAACTATTCGCTTCCGTTTGTATAATTATTGGTATACTTTCTCTCCTAATTGAGTTTTTAGCTAATTTCCTATTTTGTGAATAGTAATCTTCATATGCAGCAGGAGTAACATTATTCCTAGCCTGAGTATTTTTGTCGCCGCTTAGCTTAGCAATCAAGTCTCCTCTTACCCAACCTGTAACACCAGATTCTTCTAACTGGACAAAATACCAAGTATAACCACCTGTACCTTGTGTTTGATTGCGGATTATAATGCGATCGCCAGGTTTACCATAATCAACAGTTTCAGATTTGATTGTGGGTGCTAAACGAAGATTAATCTCGCTAGTGGAGTTTTTGGCAGTAAGAATTGCCGTTTGTGCATCAGAAGAAGGGATTGTGATACCTAAAGTTGTTATGGATGCGATACTCAAAGCAATAATATGGGGAATCCTGGAGACAAAAATTTGCTTGATGTTCATAAATCCTGTGTTAATTGCCGGAAACTTGGCTTTGATGACACCCAAACTTTTTTCAATCAATGCTTTTAAGCGCATTTTGGTTTTGACTTTGTCAAATGATGCTTGTGTGCCATCAATGGTTCCCATTTATATCTCAGATATCATATCTCAGAGATTATACTGATACATCGGTGACATCAACATATTTCTGTTTCTGTTTGATATAGGAATCCGGTTTTATTTCTGAATCACTTCTACGGGTAAGGGAGTAGGGAATAGGGAGTAGGGAGCAGGATTTGATTTTTGGGGTAGTAGTCCTTTTCATAAACTTTGACGGGTTTTCTTCTACACCCACTCGGGGTTGCAAACCCCGAGCTAATAGTACAAGTCCTATAAATAGGACTAGAAATTTGCCTATCATAATTAATGAAATGAACTAGTAGTACTCCTTTTCATTAGTTTTAAAGGGTTTATTTTTACTCAAAATTTTTTCTCCCCCTGCTTCCTCCGCTTCCCCCGCTCTCCCTGCCTGCCCTAACCCATCAATTTTAATGAAATGAACCAGTAGTCTATCCCATTAGTTCTGATGAGTTATGTCTCAGTCCTATTCATAGGAATTTAACTGGAAATGATATGACATTGACGCACAGATGCAGAGAAATATTTATCTTAAATTTTAGAGTGCTTTGGTAGTAATACTTAATACTTTTAAAACCTAAGAAAATGCAAACAAAATAATATAATGATTTACATTTTTGTTTGCTTATTTTACTTGTCATATTTATGGCTGGCTTATCATAAATATTGTAATTAGATACACTTATGCTACCATTTATTTTGCTTATGATTGCTTTGTGTTTTTAATAGCAGAATTTAGGAAAGACCTTGCAAAAAAAGAGTTTCAGGAAAAGCTTTTAAACAGAATCTAGTAGAAAATCAGAAAAAACTTCCCTTGTCATATTCCAAAAGGCATAAATCCTAAATAATTAATACAAGTTATCAATATTACATTATCTTAATATTGCTTGATTTCTTTGGTAGCAAAATATTAGTTATAAATCATACGAAATTAAGTGTGGTAAAAATAACCATGAATAATTTAGCATTATTAATGAATTTTCTTGGAAACGAAAGAGATTCTGTTGAGACTTCTCAAACTCAAGAAACAAAGAAGCAAGGTCGGAAAAATCCGATGAAAATGATGAGTATCATCGGTTTTTGCTTGTCTTTATTCACCATCTGTTTATCTTCGGGTGTTGCGGAAGCTGCACGTGCAAGGGTGAATTCTCGTAGTGGATTGAACGTCCGTAGAGAGCCTAGCGTGAATTCGACTAGAGTCGGCGGCTTAAGGAATGGACAGGTTGTCAATACAACTGGACGCTTTTCCAATGGCTGGGCACAACTCAGTAATGGTTATTGGGTGTCTAATAGTTACCTGAATTACAACGGTGGTGGTACTGGTGGCGGTACTCGTACTTCCCTGCTAAGAAGGATAAGTTCGCCTAGTGGTGGAGCAAATATCCGTAGTGGTCCAGGTGTTGGTAGCCGCCGTCTCAATTACTATCGCAATGGAACACCACTCACTCTTACTGGTCGCACAAGGAATGGCTGGTACGAGCTTACCAGAGGTCGTGGCTGGATAGCTGG
>JBCCSG010000224.1:0-11986 GCA_039200565.1 Cyanobacteria bacterium P01_D01_bin.50
AGTTTGGGTTCAAGTTGATTTACTAATTCGATTAATTCAGGGGAAGCCAATATAGTTTCTTCTTCCCCAAAATTTATAATCCGTCTCACCTCAAAAGGTTGAGGCTTTACTTTATTCAAAGAAACACCATAAATTTGCTGCAATTCTTCATTTTCCAAGTTAGCTCGGGGGGATGTAATAACTGCTCGGATACCAAAATGATCTGAGGGAAAAATATTGTTTTCAGTATTATCTACAGGTTCACAAGCAAATAAGTTTACGGAATCAGGCACCAAATTACCATTTGGACTGTGTAACAGAATCCGATCAAATCGTGCTGCTTCTCCCTCCAAACTCATTAATTCAGCTAAAGGATTTAGTTGCGGATTAAAAGTATAACCAGCTTCATCAGGGCGTAATTCTTGCCAAATATCAATAAAATTATTACCAGTTAATATTTCTTCTAGGGAATTATCTCTGGTGTTAAAATCACCAACAATTAAGCAATTTCCCGATTGCTTTTGCAGATAATTGAGTAAAGTTGTTAGTTGATGCTTTCTTTTTTCAGCAGCATTTTGAGCGCGATTGCTTGTCAAATGCACCACTCCAACCTGTAATAATTCACCATTGATAAACCAACTTCCCACCAACACCTGCTTGTGTGGCGAAAACTGATGTTCAACTAAGGTAAACGGGAAACGCGATAGTAATAAATTACCGAATGGTTGAATTGTTTCAGCAGTAATTGAAGAGGAAACATAATAATCGCGTACCCAATCTTGAGATAAAAGCAACTCCACCAAAGCCGGTGTCGCTTCCTGAATAGCAATAATATCTGAATCGCATTGATATAGATGTTTAATAATTGCCGGTAGTCGCTTTTCTGTTTTAATTTTCGACTTTTCGTAGAGATTGCACAGTACATTAAAACTAGCAATTGTTAGTGAATTTAATTTAACCGACTTTGATTTAATTATGTTTGATAAATCTTCAGTAGGCTGCCAATCTTGATTATCATATTTATAAACAAGTCTTTTATCAAAAATTGCCGGTTTCTCTTCTATACTTAAAACATTTTTATCCTCTTGATTATTTTTCCAAGCAAAAGCAGGTAAATGCCCCGTTGAAATCAAATCTAAATGTTGTTCTCTATCCCAAACAACTATATCCTTACAGCGAATATAGCGGATACGATGCCAAGGAATATCCCCATTAACTGCCCAATGTGCCAAAGGTTTCTCTATAATTCCATTTGAAGAAATCCTATCTTGAAAGCCAGCAATAAAAACATTGCGATCGAGGCGGGAATCCCAAATAATTCGGTGGTAAACCTCGCGGCTAGTTGCCATTTTTTGCTTTTTTGGTTGTGACATGATTAATTTGGTAGTTGATAGTTGATAGGAGTTAAGAGTTAGGAGTTAGGAGTTACTCCCATTCCGCTCTAAGATTACCTATAAAATTTCTCCCTCTCTACCCCCTCTACCCCCTCTCTCAATTAGGTAATCTTCTACCGAGAAGGGAATAGGAGTTAAGAGTTAGGAGTTAGGAGTTAGGAATAATTTATTCTCCCCATCTCCTCTTCAATTCACAATCCAATCCACCCGATGTGCCTCAATAATTTTGGGAACTTCTAAACGATTTTTCATGCGGTACAGTACTTTTTCTGGTACCTTTTCCG
Source organism: Cyanobacteria bacterium P01_D01_bin.50 (assembly GCA_039200565.1). Taxonomy (GTDB): domain Bacteria; phylum Cyanobacteriota; class Cyanobacteriia; order Cyanobacteriales; family Nostocaceae; genus Rivularia. Next base: position 1,658 of record JBCCSG010000224.1, read on the forward strand.
TGCGATTATTGTTTCTTTGCAATAATTCTGACCAAGATGTTTCTAAGTAAACAATATGAATTTCTGCTTGATAAGCAGCAAATAAACGAATCAACATTCCGCGTAATTGCTGACTTAAATTAGTTGCATTCCATACAAAAGATTGTTGCGTTCGGCGCAGCCGTGCGGCTGATCGCATATAATTTTTGGCAATGACTTTTGCTTTATTCGCAACTTCACCTTGATTTTCACTGGGTTCAATACCCATTTCCTGACGCAATCGATCGAGAGAAATTACCTTGTAGTCGGGAAGATTTTCTTTAATCCAAGTGTCTTTTCCTGAGCCAGGTAATCCTGACATCATTACTACTTGAAAACGAGTGTCGTCATAAGCGTGATAATCTGGATTCCCATCTTCTTTTTGGAAATAAATAAACCGACTGTGGGCTGAGGGGAACAAACGCGGTTGGGTAAAACAATCATTTTCTCGACAGAATTCTCTAAAAAAATCAATCCGTTCCAATAATTGTTTGCGATCGTCACAATAACGCCCTTTTACATCTGCTTCCGCTAACATTGCCAACATATCGCAACGGATAATTTGGCTAGCTTTAATGACAGCTTGCTGGGGGTTTGATTTATCCCAAAACCACAGAGGTAAACTCCCATATTTAACCAAAGCCACAATTTCTTCTCTTTGTTTGAAAGGTACATTCAAATCCCAGAGAATTTGTTGTGCCATTTTTGCACCTTGTAATACGTGTCCCTTAGAACTAATGGCTCCCGAATCTTCTACTTTGGTAACATTCGGTTTAGCAACATCATGGAGTAAAGCTGCTGCAAATAACACCGAGCGTTCTGTTTCAGGTAAAGTTTGCCATTGGGGTAATGCTACCAGCGCCTCACACACTAATTTTGTATGAGTTAGAACATCACCCTCTGCGTGATAGCGCGAATCTTGCGGACAATCAGCAAGCATCCGCAACCAATCAAATTTGTCTTCTAAACCATGCCAATTAATTGACAAATTACCCTCACTTGGGCAATAAGGAAAAGTCCAATTCATAATCAGTACCACGACTTGTAGGGGAGGCAAAAAGCGGTGTGGATATTCCTCCCGCTTTATTGCCGTTGCTGTTACGGCCCCTCGTATGTATTATTTGAGGTTAAATTTTTGATAATGCCGTAACGCACCATTCTAATAACTTGTAGGGTGCTGTTACGGCCCCTACTATGTATTATTTGAGGTTAAATTTTTGATAATGCCGTAACGCACCACTCTAATAACAGTGAACAGTTTTCCTACTCCCTTCCCGGCTTTATGATTACCTAATTGAGAGAGGGGGTAGAGGGGGTAGAGGGGGAGAAATCTTATAGGTAATCTTAGAGCGGAATGGGAGTAACTTCTAACTCCTAACTTTTTCCCCTTTCTTCCTAAGCTCTGAATAAGTCAACATCATGGCGGAGAATATTGGGTATTATCGGACGATTAAGCCAATGTCCATCTGATTGCTTAATAGTGGTTAAAAAGCTCGAACGCACATATTTATACCGTTCTACAACCGTATCTGCTGACTCGACTTTGATGTATAAACCTTCCATCACCGAACTTCCATCGGTTTGTTTGAGGGAACGTTTGATATCTAGTCTTTTCTCCTGACAGATTTGTTGAAAACGTTGTAAGTGTTCCGAGGTTTGGTAATGAGACTTTCCTAACAAACCAATTAATTGTTTGTAGGATTGAAGTTCTCCAGAAAACAGTACTGGTACGGAAAATAATGGTAAATTTGCTAATAATTGTTTTCTTTTCGCCGTACTTAAAAATACTTGCTTTTCTACATCGAGGACATCGTATTCTAAGAAATAATGGGGTAAAGCATCGTAAAAAACCGTATGTTTTGCATACAGCCATTCTCCGTAAAGAATGTAACGACTACCCAAAACTTCCCAAAAACTGGCAACGTGAGTATTAGCCCACTGTTTAAACAAGTTAAAGTGCTTTTCTCGCGCTCCCCCTGTTAAATAATGTCCCCGACTTTGCAGTTGAATTTGTCCATCAGTACTAAAGCTAATAGCAGCATTAGCACCATCAACTTTTTCTTCAACGACTACATACCGCTGTTTAATTTCCGCGAAAGGGATATTATCTAAATCTTCATCCCCAGGCTGGAGTCGCGAACCCTGAATGTGATGGGTACGCGGATATTTATATATTTGTTCCATTTTTTTTACTCTCGGTAAACTCAATCAAAATTCAAGTTAAAAACCGCAGCGAATGAAAATAGAAGCGTCCGAAAAGACAACATTCGCGCTAAAACATAAACTTGAGTGACTTGAGCAACTACATATCCCGTTACCGTTATTCCAAGAGTTGATATTTTTTTATGTTACACCGTGCTACAGGGAAAAGTCAATACAGTTTTCACTCAGAGGGTACCATTCATCAATATTTACAACTTCTTATCCCAATTCCCAATGCCCAATAAATAATTTGTATAAATTTAACGGTAATAAGATTTACACTTCTCTATGATAAAAACAACCTCCTATAAGTAGAAAAATTAATCAATGCTTTCTCGTATTAAAGACTTAGCAACAGAATTAGCACCGCGTTTAATTGAAATTCGTCGCCACATTCACTCTCACCCGGAGCTCAGTGGTGAAGAGTATCAAACAGCTGCTTTTGTTGCTGGTGTTTTATCTTCTAATGGTATTCATGTAGAGGAAAATGTTGGTAAAACCGGCGTGATTGGGGAACTCCAAGGAAACGGTAGCGATAAGCGTATTTTAGCTATTCGTACTGATATGGATGCTTTACCAATTCAAGAAAGCACTTCCCTAGATTTTGCTTCCCGTAACCAAGGAATTATGCACGCTTGCGGTCATGATATCCACACTACAGTAGGTTTGGGAACGGCAATGATTTTATCTAAATTATCACAAGAGTTACCCGGGAATATACGGTTTATATTTCAGCCAGCGGAAGAAATTGCTCAAGGTGCAAGTTGGATGGTTGCAGATGGAGCAATGGATAATGTAAGTGATATTTTAGGGGTTCACGTCTTTCCTTCCATTGCTGCGGGTTGTATTGGCGTACGTTATGGTGCTTTAACGGCTTCCGCAGACGATTTAGAAATTATTATTACTGGAGAATCTGGACATGGCGCACGCCCTCATGAAGCAATAGATGCTATTTGGATCGCCGCACAAGTCATTACTGCACTACAACAAGCAATTAGCCGCACCCAAAATCCCCTACGTCCTGTAGTGTTAAGTATAGGACAAATTAACGGTGGTAGAGCGCCTAACGTTATAGCTGATTCAGTGCGCTTGTTAGGTACAGTACGTTCGTTGCATCCAGAAAGCCGTGCAGAATTACCAAAGTGGATTGAAAACATTGTCAAAAACGTTTGCGATACCTACGGTGGCAAATACCAAGTTAACTATCGTCAATGCGTACCCAGCGTACAAAATGATTTCGCACTCACGCAGATATTACAATCAGCCGCAGAAGAAGCATGGGGTAGTTCCTCCGTTCAAATTTTACCGGAGCCTTCTCTTGGTGCAGAAGATTTTTCCGTATATTTAGAAAAAACATCTGGTTCGATGTTTCGTTTAGGTGTTGGCTTCAAGGATAGAGAGGTAAATTATCCATTACATCATCCCAAGTTTGAAGTTGACGAAACTGCCATAATTACCGGAGTTGTAACTTTTGCCTACGCGGTTTATAAATACTGGAATACTACAAGTGATACTACTACAAGTTTGAGTCCGGTGGCAACGACTAATAATTAGTAATTAGCCAGTGAGCAGTAAGCAGTTATATAATGTCGCGTTAATTTACTATGACTCCACTCCTATTTAGAGGGAGTGGGGTTCAAAAAATATCAATTCGATCGTGAATATTTGGTATAAAAAAAATGAAAAAAATCTTATATTTGAATCTTTAATCTTTAACCTAAAATAAATTCATAACTTCTATCCGGAGTTATGCAATTAAGTGATGAATTTTAGAATAACTAGAGGGACAAAGTATTAATGTAGGGTGTTCATTGTCCATCCTACATTTTTTTAGTTAAATGTATTAAATATCTATTCAATAGCAATTGAAAATTACAAATTACTACATTAAAATACGTTAAATATATAGCGATTTTAAGTTAATTTTAATACAGTAAAAATCTCAACTCCATCCCCTCTCCGATATTTTGGAGAGGGGTGCCTGAAAGATGGGCTTAGTTACCTGTTGTATTACAATAAGCGTGAAAATTGCTATAGTACTGAATTTAAACTATTATCATTCAATGGTAGATTATATAGCGCTTTAATGATCGGTTATAAAGTGAGTCGAATCAGATATTAAATACGATCTTTGTGTTCTAATAACAACATTCGCGGAACACCAGTAACGCTAGAACACTCATAAAATATACAGAATTACTTATATACCGAATGTCTACAAAGTCTTCTCTAAGTTTACTAATACTATTACTTGGCGTTCAAATTGGCATCAACCAGCAAGCAGCAACAGCACAAACAGTAATACCGACAACTCCTACAAATATACCCCCGCTTCCTAATACAACTACACCTACAATTCCTCGAAATATTCCTACACCAGCGGGAAAAAGATTTTGCGCTTCTCAATTAAGTTCCGCAGTAAATGCTGTAACAAATCGTCCGCAATTTAACAGAACGCATTGGGGTATTTTAGTACAAAATCAGTCTTTTCCACAAACGCTTTATAGCAAAAATGCTAGCAAATACTTTACTCCGGCTTCTACTACTAAATTGATGACGACAGCAGCAGCATTACAGACTTTTGGTCCTAATTATCGCCTTCGTACTTCCGTATACGGCGATCGCGATGGTGTAGTAAGGGTGGTAGGTAGGGGAGATCCCAGTTTAAAAAACGAACAACTCGAAGTATTAGCGAAACAGTTGCGTCAAAAAGGTGTTAGTCGAATTAATCAATTAATCGCGAATGATGGTTATTTTAAAGGCAATGCCGTTGAACCCAGTTGGATGTGGGAAGACGTACAATTTTACTATGGCGCACCAGTTAACAGTTTGATGTTAAATGAAAATGCTGCTGTAATTAGGTTGTTTCCTCAAAAAGTTGGTAGACCTTTACGATTAAAGTGGGATAATCCCATAGATGCATCTGGATGGAAAGTTGTTAACCAAACGGTGACAGCAGCTAAAGGTACAAAAGGGTATGTGGAAATTCAACGGGATTTAAAAGGACAAACATTGTACTTAAAAGGACAACTCGCTGAAGATTCTAATCCTAAGATTAACGCGATCGCAGTTTTCGATCCCATACAGAATTTTCTGCAACATTTCCGGCAAAGTTTAAGGAAAGAAGGAATTTCGGTTACGAGGGTTTTCCGTGAAACAAATAGTAAAAGTGGAAGAGAATTAGCTACAGTGCAATCTCCACCCTTATCTGAGTTGATTCAAGAAACGAATATTAATAGTAATAATTTGTATGCAGAGGCTTTATTGAAAGCATTAGCTGTTAAAAAGCCTTTAGAGAATAATCAAACCACTGTTGATGCAGCTTTGGAGGTAATGAAGTCAACTTTAGCACGAATAGGAGTTGACCCCACAACTTATAAATTAGTAGATGGCTCTGGTTTATCTCGCAAAGACTTAATTAGTCCCCAAGCTTTAGTGCAGACATTGCAAGGGATGGCAAAATCTCCCTATAATCAAGCTTTTCGTGCTTCTCTACCAGTTGCAGGTAAAAGTGGTACTTTGAAATATCGTTTTCGTAATATGGCTCCTGAAGGTTTAGTACAAGCAAAAACCGGTACTATGACTGGTGTTATCACCCTTGCAGGATATGTGAATGCGCCTAATTATGGCCCCGTAGTATTCAGTATTATGGTGAATCAAACCGAACAACCGATTAAAATTGTCAGGAATGCGATCGATGAGATTGTGGTGCATTTGAGTCAGTTGCGGAGGTGTTGAGAATTCGGTATTGGGCATTAGGCATTCGTAATTAAACCGTGTTTTATCGTCTCGGCGGTTAAAATTGCGGCTATACAATCAAAACCCGCCGTTGCAGCGGGTTAAAGATTCATATTTTCCACCCAGGTAGACTTTGTTTTTGTAGTAGCTATTTCAAGCACCAGATACTTTACAAACATCTAGAATAAGTATATTTACATTTATAAATTAATTAATTTAGGTTTTTTTATTTTGATTAAATTCATCTTTAAATATTTTATTTGTATCAGATAAACATTTTTATTTTTATATTTAAAATCTGAATTAAATGCATTATATATAACAAGTAAAATTAAATACTGGATAACTAATATTTAAAAAAAATCGATTTAAAAATAATGTATATTCTTGATAAAATTGGATTTTAATGTATTTCATTAAACCCATTTTTTATAAGTTAAAATATTATGATAACTATGATGTAACTATCATATATGTAAGTCATGGGAGTAAAATCAAATAAAGAGGCATGGTTGGATGTTTTCCGCATCTTTATAGCTCTGCTTTTTCCTCCTTTAGCAGTATTTTTGCAGGTTGGATTCGGGAAACACTTTTGGTTTAATATAGCTTTTACTATAGCTTTCTGGATTCCTGGAATTATCCATGCATTTTGGGTAATTTCAAAATTCGGTGACTAAGATAAATAAGTTGATAATTAGGTAATAATTAATTACTACCTAATTATCAATACAAAAAGAGCATTTTTCTAGAGATTAAAACAAATAATTATCCAACCATAATCGGTTTTTATAAACTTTTGTGGGTTACACATATAATGTCAAATTTTTTAGACTTGGTGACGGTTGGATAATTATTGGCTTGCAAGTAGCTTATACAGTTCTAATACCTTAAGCCTAATTATGTTCAGAGGTAAACCCATGATTATCACTACAACCGATTCAATTGAAGGAGCGGTTATCGAGTCTTATAAAGGTGTTATAACTGCTCAAGTTGTTTATGGCACTAATGCATTAAAGGATTTGTTTGCTAAACTAAGAGATGTTGTTGGTGGACGCACGGGTAGTTACGAAGATTTATTTCGAGATGGCCAAAACAAGGCTTTAGAAGAATTAAAAAAGAAAGCGAAAGCTTTAGGTGCAAATGCTGTTATAGGTGTTGAACTTGATAGTGGTTCAATAACTGTAGATGTCTCAGGAACTTTAGTGCTAATTACTGCGGCTGGTACTGCTGTAAAAATAAGTTCAAACTAAAGAACTTCTAATAAATTATCTAATCATATACATTTTAGAGGAGTGGTTAAGTTCAATGAACTATAAAACCACTTCTTTTAATATATTTAGGAATTGCCGCAATTGGTATATTTTTTATTGTAGGGTGCTGTATATAATGATTTTTAACGTATAAAATAAAAATAAAATAACTATTTTCAGTTGATAAAAATCTCGTAAAAATTCAAAATAATCTACATTACAATTAAAAAAATAATACAGATTTGAGTTGATTTATGTAATCATTTTCTTGTATCAAACATCAATATAAAAGACGTAGCATTGCTACGTCTCTACATTTGTACTAACTCTATTATTAAGGCATACAACACAATACCTTAAGCGTCATCTTACTTGAAGAATCATCAAAAAGTATTTCTTCCACTACGTAGATGCCATCTAGTACAACGGAATTCAGAACTTCCTGTCTTACTAATGCAGAATTATTCAGTTTTACTGTAACTTCACCTGTTTCACTATCTGACAACTTCAAATCATTCACAGGAATTTTTGTCAAAGTGTCTTCTATCAAATCAGACGATTCTTCACCCTTAATTGCGACATCGCCATCGCTGAGAATTGCCCGATTTAAGTCAAAATCAACCTTCTTTATCCGTGCAAAATCAATCTTTTCGGTATCGCTATTCAAACTTACTTCAATCTGCTTTGCTTGTAGGTTAATTTTTATCCATCCTATTTTAGATACCCCTTCAACTAACCCTACATTCGCTTTTTGCGGAAACAAAACTGTTACTGATTTATCGGTAGTAGATGATTTTATTGTCGGTAATGGAATTGCAGACGATTTAACTTCCGGTAACTTCTTTTGATTACATCCAGCCAACCCGAAAATTGCAGCTAATAATGTAATTAGCAACACCTTAGATAATACTTTCATGTATCGAACCTAAGTGTTATTTTTCATTCATCATACTTCAATATTTTGATAAATTAAAGTATAAAAAATTGACAAATATGAATAAATAAAGTGCGTTTATATATTTTTTGTATGTGCGCTTACCGCAATCAGAAAATCAGGATTTTACTGCAAAAAATAATAATTAAGACTATTTTTTCTATCAGATTATATGAATATTTTTAAACTAAAATTATAAATCCACAAGCAGATAATATAGTAGTTTTCACTTGGATGCAATACTTCACTCTCCCTTGCAGAGGAGAAAGACTTTGTGTAATACAAATTAATACCCCTCTCCGAAGTCGTGGAGAGGGGAAGAGGAAGAGATTTAACCAAAGAAAATAAGCCTTTATTCTGTTGGTTATATTTGAAGAAGTACTTTAAATGTCATCTTCTGTAAGGATTCATCAAACTCTATAGTTTCTACTATATAGCGACTATCCGTTCTAATTTTTCCGATTTTAGCAAGTATATAATTACTTAGTTTTATAGACGCTTCATCTGTTCTATTGTTTCGCAACTGAAAATGGCTGATAGGTATTCCTGTCCAAGTTTCCTGCTTAATGCTAGATAATTGTTTTTCGTTCCTAACTAAAATGTCAGGAGAGGAATAAGGCGCTTTATATAAAACAAATTGAAGCTTTTTTATGTCCGCCAATTTTATTGTCTGGGAATAACCATTAAAAGTTATTACAATTTGTTTTTTTTGCAAATTAAATTGAGTCAGCCATCCAGACTTTGACCTTCCTTGTTTTAATTGTACAACTACCTGTGGTAACAAAAGTGTTATTGACTCATCAACGGTCGATTTTTCGATTATCAGTGATGAACTTGAAGATTTTTTATCTTCTTCAGGTAACAAATTTTCATTACATCCTACCAATCCAACAACCGAAGCTATTAGTGTAATTAGAAACACTTTCGGTACTACTTTCATGTATCCTACTGAAGTGTTAATTTACACTAATAATACTTGTATGTTTTTCTATAATAAAGTATAAAGGTTACTATTATTTAGAATTAATTGTATTTTTTTATTAAAACGACTGATAGAATAAATAGGGAGATTAATTGATAAAGGAATTGTTTGCTTCTTGTTTGCGACATTTCCAAGCAATATACAAAGCCATTAGCATATCATAACCAATATAAATTGTTGGATACCATTGAAGAACAAATAAAGTTAAGTTATGGTTATCAAAAAGTAAATCCCAAGCTGGATGAATTAGCCATCCTATTGCTAAAAACCAAGATGAAAGGTTCCCATAAGAATTTTTTCTTATAAAAAAATTCTTATGGGTGCCCGTGAAAATTTTATTCCTGTAAAAGCAATTATGCTGAATATAATTACTCCCAATAATTCAGTTAATATCCATATGGTATTTTGACTCATAAATGAAAAACTGACATATATAAAAGCAGCAATAATTAAGGCGATAAAACTTAGGGCATAGCTTCGCGATCGCATAAAATTTTTGATGAATTGCAGCAGGTAAAGCTTGAATTACTAAGATAGTTAAGCTGTTGTGCATTAAAAATGCACAATACTCTTGTCAAAAGTCAAAAGTAAAGACAGTTTGAGGCATCATTATCAAATAGAATAATATACAACTTAGATGCGTAGCAGCTTATCACCACAAGAATGATTCTAATGGCTAATTCTACTAACATATAAATTTCACTTATTTTTATTAGTCAACAAGCTGTTTCCATTCTTTGCAGAATAATCCCGAAAAAATTGTAAAACTAAGTACTAATATTCCTGCGATAAAATCTAACCAAATGAAAAGATGCATTTTTAGAGAAAAGATTTCGGTTGTCTGGAAAAAGTAATGTCCTGGACTTAATATACCAGTTAGTGAATAAATACTCAGACATATATAAGCCAGCCATAAAATATTTTTGAGATAAAAAATATAACCGATAATTCCAATACTAGTAAGTATAAACCAAGATTGATAAATGCTTTCGGGAGTTATCCATTCGGGATCTGGATAGTCGGGAAAGTTGATAAAATTATCTGTATAGTGAAAAGCTGTGATTACTACATTAATAATTAACAGTATTAATAGTAATCTTTGATGCTCTTTCTTTGTATTCATCGGTTTTTTGTAACTAAGAACAACATTAGAATACAAAGCTGTATGAAAAAAATCTTGGCAATTATCATCAAAAATAGTCAAT
>JBCCSG010000225.1:0-11976 GCA_039200565.1 Cyanobacteria bacterium P01_D01_bin.50
GACATCGCTTGAATAATCTCCATAGTTTTTACACTCACAGTACATACTCGCAGCAATAAGTCAATCACCTGTTCTTTATAATCCGCGAAACGATAGGTATTAAATTTCGCTGCAATAGTAGGATATTTGATTTTCTTTTCTTTGTATTGATCTAAAATCCATTCTAGAGCAGAACGATTACCAAGACGATATTCCCAAGCTTCTTTTGGTATACCTTGGAGAGTAGTGACGTTATCTAAAATGATTGTTCCTTTATCTTTATCAGCTTTCAATTTTACCTTGGGTAAGACGTTAGATTTTTCCAAAGGTATATCAATTCGTTTTAATTGGTAAGGTGTAACATTTTCATAATTAATATGTAAATCCATTAATAACATTCCCCAGTTAACCCATTGATAAAAATCATCATAGAAAGGTAAACGGGGGAATTCTCGTTTTAAATTGAGTTCGTACTTTTGACGATATTCGGGATTGTGTAAGACAGCGTAAGTGTAGTGAAAGATATCTTCTTTTGCGATCGCGAAGCGCATGCCCTTTGGGCTTATCGCAAAGTTTTTATAATGAGTTTGGAATTGTTCTAATCCCCAATCGGTAATGTTATCGATACGGTTTCCTTCTTCATCGTAGCGGTAAAGGGCTAATCCTTGAGAAACTCTTGAGCCTAAGCCAGAATCATAAATATAATTTGTAGCTAGAACAACAAATGGAACTTGCTCGTGAATTGTCAAACAAATGACTAAGTTTTCTTTAGTTAGTGGAAAAAATTTCTCAACTTGATAAAAGCGATGAACTATAACTTCTCCACAATATAGATACTTTTTGACAAAAGGTCTGTAATATGATTGTATTATTTTTGATGAATTAAACTTTAACTCTGAGCTTTTTAATAAGTGAGATTCTAGTTCTGAAGTCCATTTAATGCTTCTATCGACAAAATCATTAATTTGTATCTCTTTATCAGAATTTTCCCATCGATGCTTTTCTGTTTCGTATACATTACAAAAAAATTGAACTTTTTTAGTTAGTTCGTATTTATCAAAATCATATAGCCATGGATCGCGAGCAGTAACTATACCATTAGAATATAGTTTAAAAACAGATTTTTCATGTGCGGTATTTTTAGCTGATTTGGTATCTTTATCAATTAATGGCAACAAGCTTTCAAAATTATTGTTCGTAATATTCAGCCATTTATTGTTATTGTCTGGTGTAATGTGTTGAAAATCAAATTTTTCAAATTTATTTGTTGCTAAAAAATTGAGTTTATCTTCTGCTGTTTCACATTCTGGACGGCGACAATAGAAAATTTTACAGGGTATTTTTTTACTAGTTTGCTTTTTAATCATAAAACTTATTGCAACACCAGCCTGAATACCAAAAACATTATGGATGCTTCCTGATAGCTTATGATTTTTTCTAATATCTCCACCTAAATCAATAATATAAATGTCACTAAATTCATCAGCAACAACTTTTCTAAAGCCATCAAATGTTTTTCCATGAATAAAAGAGGAATTAGTAATAAAAGCTAAAATACCATTTTCTTGTAGCCTATTTGTTGCCCAGCGAAAAAAACGAGAGTAAGGATCGTAGACTTTGGTTTTCTGAGCTTGACTCTGCTTAACGTAAGTTTCCTTAATTAACTTATCTATTACTGGATACTGACGATTTTTATTATTATCATTTTCATTTGCTTGATTGGCATTATATGGTGGATTACCAATAATCACCGAAATAGTACTTTCATTTTGTCGCTTAATTCTTTCGGTATTTTCTACACTCATAGCAAACAAATCTAATTGTTTACCTTCAAATGACGTATGCTCAAGAGTATCTACAAAACAAATATTATCAAATTCTTCATAAACACCCATCTTTTGTTTATAAGTGTATTCAATATTCAAATTCGCTGTGTAATAAGGTAAAATCGCTACTTCATTACAGTGAATTTCATGTTTATATTTATATTCCAAACTATCTTTCGGTAAATATTCGATTAATTCAGTAACAAATGTCCCCGTACCTGTTGCTGGATCTAAAATTTCAACATTTTTATCCGCTAATAACTTCCCAAAGTGTTTGTGAGTTAAATAATCAACACTTTCCACCATGAATCTGACAATTTCATTCGGAGTATATACAATTCCCAATCTATCAGCGGCTTTAGGATTATAAGCTTTATAAAAATTTTCGTAGAGAGCTTTTAAAAACCTTTGTTTTTCATGATGATTGTAAATATTCGCAGCAGTTCTTCTAATCACTCCGTAATAACGTTCAATTGTACCGAGAGTATTTCTTTTAATACTACCTTTAAAGAAAGTTTCTACAACATTTTGTAATTCGCGAGCAATATTATTTTCCCGGTGAAACTGAGATTCATTAAAAATATTGATAAAAATATCTTCCGTTAAAATATGCTGAATCATCATTTCCCGAATATCTAATAAATTTATCTCAGGATTTATTGATTGCTTGCAAATTCCCCAAAATTTATCTACTGCTTTCTGAAAATTTAAACTAGTCTCAGCTTGCTTATCAATTAAATCTCGCAAAGCTTTTAAAATAGTCGGTAAATCCTCTTTAAATATTTCAATAGCTTCGCGAAAATCTTTAACTTCTGGACGAACATAATTAATAAAACTAGTAATAATATCATCTAGCGCTTCCGCATCTTTCATCGGAACCCGCATTGATTCATTACCACCCTGAATTAAAACCGCTGTTTGAGAATCTTCAAACAGAATATTACTATCGGGATAGCCTTTATTTAATTTCTTTTCAATTTCTCGATCTAAATTATCGTATTTATCCTTACTTTCCCAATAACCCCAATCCAAACGCAAAGCATCTTTAACAGTTCCATCAGGATAAACAACTTTGCCATTATTAGTTTTATAATCTAACTCCGGAATCAATAAAAATTCCCGTGGTTTACAATACTCATTTAATAAATTTTGAAAAGCAACACGAATTGAAGTTTCCTTGCGAGAGCCACCATAACATACAATTTTATCAACTTCTGCATGATATTGCTTAATCAGAATTATAGACATTGGTTACAAGATTTACATTATTTTCAATGAGAAAAATCGTAAATCTTTATAATTTATCATTCAAGGTCTTATTTAACACTTCATTATAAATAAATAAACTCAGTAAAACTGCTGTAAATCTTCATTTATTTATGCTTAAAATGATTGAATATTGTATAAATTAAGTTTTGCTCTTAAAAGAATAAATAATCTATTAATTGTTTCTTCTCAAAAGTAATTTAGCATTTAAATTATTTAATTAAGCTTAAGATAAATCAAAAGTATGTTTACTATGAAATGCAAAATATTGCATCTCATATAGTGACGAAATAAAGAGGGAGAGAGTGAGGGAGTGAGGGAGTGAGGGAGAGGTAATTGGATGGGGTTTTGACCCCAACCAATTACTAGCACCGTATAGACGGTGGGGTTTTAAACCCTGCATGTCTCGATAAAAAAAAGCAAAGAGTTTTTACTGTACTTATTACTAGGTTTTATATAATTTTGTAAAATAAAAATTTACTTATTTTCCTCCTTGCAAATTTGTAAATTTTTGTACAAAAAAATCTCAAATAACTCTAAATAAATCTACTTACTCCCCCAACCGCTCCTGGCGATTTCCTATAACAATTTCTCCCTCACTCCCTCCCTCAATATCCACCGATAATCTGAAACGAGGCAAGGGGAGTAATTACTCAGCGCTCCTCCGCGCTTCCCTCAGCGCTCCTCTGCGTTTAAATATTTATTTTCAAAAAAAAAGACGATACGCCATATAACGCATCGCCAATTCAAAACCGTTGTAAAATCCAAAATTTATAAAGTTGTCTGCATCAAAGTAATATCACCAGATAACTTCCCACTCCGCAACCACTCCCCTAACTCTTGAGGTGCGATCGCCCCTTCAAGCCTCTCCCGCAACTTCTCACCTTCAAGAATTTCTTTTTGTAACAATTCCATAGCCGTTTCTTCCAACAAGTCGCGGTTTTGATGCAAAATAGTTAAAGCGATATGATGGGCATTCTCAACGAAATGCTTCACTTCAGCGTCGATATCCTTTGCTACTTCGATACTCACCGAACGACGAGCATTGCCATATCCTTCGATAAACTGTTGCTGCATTTTCTCAAACGCAATTGGCCCCAATTTATCGCTCATGCCGTACAAAGTAACTGCCCTTTCCGCTAACTCCGTCGCTTTCTGAATATCGTCAGAAGCTCCAGTAGATACTTTACCAAAGATTATCTCCTCTGCCGATCTTCCACCTAATAAAGTCGCAATTCTGCCGCGAATTTCATCTTCTATCATCAAAAAGCGATCTTCTTCCGGCATCTGTATGGTATAACCCAATGCTCCCACACCACGAGGAACCACGGATATTTTTTCAACCTTACCCGCTCCCGGCATCAAAGCACCAACTATAGCGTGACCAACTTCGTGATAAGCTACTGTCTTCTTCTCAGTTTCATTCAATACCCGAGAACGCTTTTCTAAACCAGCAACTAACCGCTCAATAGCCTCATTAAAATCAGCTAAAGTAACCCCATCTCGATTTTGACGCGCAGCTAACAACGCAGCTTCATTAACCAAGTTAGCTAAATCTGCTCCCGCAAACCCCGGCGTGCGAGCCGCCACAATAGCTAAATCCACATCCTCAGTTAATTTCACATTACGAGCATGAACTTTGAGAATCGCTTCTCGACCAATCTTATCAGGTCTATCTACCACAATCTGACGGTCAAAACGTCCGGGACGACGTAATGCGGGGTCAAGCACCTCTGGACGGTTGGTAGCAGCAATGATAATTACACCAGTATTGGCATCAAAACCATCCATTTCGGTAAGTAACTGATTGAGAGTTTGTTCTCGTTCGTCATTACCACCGACAAATCCACCGGCACCACCACGAGATTTACCTAGAGCATCCAATTCGTCAATAAAAACGATACAAGGAGCTTGCTTTTTAGCCTGTTCAAATAAATCTCGGACTCTAGCCGCACCCACACCTACAAATAACTCGATAAATTCCGAACCAGAAATACTGAAAAAGGGAACCCCTGCTTCACCAGCAATTGCCTTTGCTAAGAGAGTTTTACCGGTTCCTGGAGGTCCCACTAATAAAGCTCCTTTAGGTATTTTTGCCCCTAAACGAGTATATTTATCAGCATTTTTGAGAAAATCAACAATTTCCTCCAGTTCCGTTTTGGCTTCATCAACACCAGCAACATCGCTAAACTGCACGCCGGTGCTACCTTCCGAATAAATCCGAGCCTTACTTTTACCAACCGTTAAGGCAGCACCACCAGCACCACCCTGACGATTGATAAAAATACCCCAAATACCGAAGAAAATCAAAGGTGGAATCACCCAACTCAGAAGAGTACCAATCCAACCATTCTTATTAGGAGTTGGTGCAGCAAACTCCACATTATTTTCTCGGAGAATCTTGGGTAAATCCAAATCTAAGGCTACAGGGGTAGTTGTAAATATCTGTTCGGTACCTTCGCCATAGACATTGTTAGATTCAAGCACATATTGAATGCTTTCGTTACCTACAATTGCTCGTTCTACTTTACCCGCCTGAACTTGAGCGATAAACTCACTATAAGGTGCTTGAGGATATTGTGGACCAAAAAAACTAGGAACAATGAAATTGAGCAATAATAATAGCGTCAGTAAAATAAATAAGCTGCCGCCAAATTGCCGCATTTTCGGTGGCTTGATTGAGTTTTTATTTTGGGTGTCAACAGGCATTTTATTTCCTTATTTTCAATTGAAAAAACCAGAAAGCTGATATTTTTACTTTTCTCTTTTCGTATCTTTTCTTGGTACGCTAAGACTGTTATCGAGTGCTATGAAACCTGATAAATTAAGAGTAGTATGAGTGAATCGATATTTAAGTATTGCAAAATAAAAATTGCATCAAAGATAAGTATAGATATAGAATACAAATCCGTTTTAAGGTTACATAATTGATTTTATAAATTAGCCATTATAGCCTTGTTAGTATCTACCACACCAAAAATTGGCGTATAACCGAACATCACATGAAAAATCAGTTTATATTTGTGTTGAAAGTATTGTTTATTTCCGCAGTCATTTCAGTTTTTACTAAATATCTAGGACCGAATTTGTCTATTCCGGAAACAACAACAAGCGCTTTGATTATTGTATTGTTACCTAACGTAATTGTGGCAACTGTCTTACTATGGCAGCTATCCAGAAAACAAAAAATTAATTAGAATTACTTAGGCGAAAGTATCTAATTTTAGCTAATCTAGCAACATTATCGGTAAATAATGGTTCCCCTTGAGCCAGGAGTTAAAGCGTGAATTTGGGTCAATGGATTGGTTTAATAGTTTTAAGTGTTTCTCTATATGTTCTGTGGCAAATTAGGGAAGTAGTTTTACTTATATTTGCCGCAGTTGTTTTAGCTACTACCTTAAATAGATTAGCTCGACGGTTTCAACGTTTGGGGATAAAGCGGGGCTTTGCTAAATTTTTGTCGGTGGCTATTTTCTTGTTCGGTGTAATTGGTTTTTTCTGGCTTATTGTGCCACCTTTTGTAGACCAGTTTCAAGAATTAGGCAACCAGATTCCTAAAGCTTTGGTACGTATAAATTCTTGGCTTTTGGAATTTAGATCGCGACTTCCCGCTCAAGTAATTCCTTCCATTCCCGATATAAATAGCCTTTTAGAACAAGCCCAGCCATTTATAAATAGTAGTTTAGAAAGTACTTTTGCTTTGGTTTCTGGTTCTTTAGAAGTAATATTAAAGATTCTATTAGTGCTAGTTTTAACGGGAATGTTTATAGCAGATCCTTTATCTTACCGTAAATTGTTTGTCAGGCTTTTTCCTTCCTTTTACCGACGAAGAATAGAAGGAATTTTAGATAAATGTGAAGTTTCCTTAGAAGGTTGGATAACGGGTGCTTCCATTGCCATGTTTTTAGTAGCACTGTTGAGCGTACTTGGGTTAACAATTTTACAGGTACGTTCCGCTTTAGCTTTAGGAGTCTTGGCAGGATTTTTGAACTTGATTCCCAATTTAGGTCCCACCTTGAGTGTTTTACCAGCAATGGCGATCGCACTCTTGGATTCTCCCTGGAAATCAGTTGCTGTATTTGTTCTGTACTTTTTCATTCAGCAAGCTGAAAGTAATTTTATTACGCCTATAGTTATGGCGCAGAAAGTTTCCTTACTACCAGCGGTGACGTTAATTTCTCAGTTATTTTTCGTAACCTTCTTTGGCTTTTTAGGATTATTTTTAGCCTTACCTTTAACCGTAGTAGCAAAAATTTGGATGCAAGAAATAGTAATTAAAGATGTTTTAGATCAATGGAATACTAAATCCAAAACCCAGGCCGAATGCGTTATTGTTGCTGACAATGTAGAAATCAATACATCAGAAGAAACAGCTACTGTTGAAAAGGAACAGTCTCTTATTGACGAAAACGAAATTGATGACAATATTGAAGAAAAAAGTATAAAGCAAGACTAACTGTTAATCAAATATCTGAAAGTAGAATAACTATAAAAAATAACTAAATATGAAAAATCCTATTTGATCTAAAAAATTCGATTTTGTGAAACAACTAGTACAGCACGGCGTAAATGTCAAAGGTAGTGAAAACAAAACTTTTGCTCGCCAAAGGCGCAGTATGTTTTGACTTTTTAAATTTGACTTCCGCGCAGCGGTACTAGTTTTTTTTACCATCGAAAAATGATTTATGGGTAATATAATATTTAGGTATTATTTATGAGTATATTTGTGATGAAGTACCTGTTCAATAAAATTTAACCTAACTCCGGAACGGGGGTAAAATCAAATAAGACTAATTACTTTCTTTATTACCTCATACCTCTGACGTTATTTACTAATAGTGCAATAGGCTTTTATAATAGAAAAATATTTGAACTAATCTAGATTTTATATAACAGTGTTAACAGCATTTATTTCTGGTTTATTATTAATAACAGTTTCCGAAATTGGCGACAAAACCTTTTTTATTGCCATGATTTTGGCAATGCAGCATCCTCGGCGATTAGTTTTTACGGGTTCAATTGCAGCTTTAGCAGCAATGACAATGTTATCCGTAGGAGCAGGGCAAGCAGCTTCTCTACTTCCAGATATTTATATTCATTGTGCGGAAATAGGTTTATTTACAATCTTTGGTTTTAAATTACTGTACGACGCGACTCAAATGCCCAGTGAAACTTGTGATGTAGCAGTAGTTGGAGAAGCAAAAGAAGCTGTAGAAAAAGCAGAAAAACAGATAAAATACGAAAAAAATATTTGGGCAATTATACTGGAAGCCTTCGTATTAGTTTTCGTCGCCGAATGGGGAGATAGAACTCAAATAGCGACTATTGCATTAGCAGCAGAAAACAACCCAATTGGAGTAAGTATTGGAGCAATATTGGGACATGCCATTTGTGCCGTAATAGCCGTTACCTCAGGTAGAATCTTAGCCGGACAAATTACCGAGCGTCAACTCACCGCAGCCGGTGGATGTCTGTTCATCCTATTCGGCATTGTTGCAGCCATTCAAGGAGCGTGAACAATGAACAATTAACAATGAACAACTAATAATTGATAATTGATAATTGATCCTTAATCTTTTTCTTCTGAGGGTGAAGCCTCAGTAGTGGGAGTTGGAGTTACGGTACTAGCTTGTTTTTGTCTGTTAATTTCGTCCTTGTAGCGAGCTGGTGCTAAAGACGCTGCTTTTTCAAATAAAGGTTGTGCTTCTTCAGTTTTACCTCGTTCTTTGAGAACCATCGCTTTTGCTAAAATGGGGCGAAAATCTTTTGGTTCATTTTTAATCAATTTGTCGTAGATAGATAAAGCTTGAGCGTACCGTTTCTCTTTGGCGTAAATATTACCTAATAAAACTTGAACGGCGATAGTATCAACGCTTCCCGGTTGAATTTTATTTGCCTTTTTAGCTTTATCCAAACTTTCTTGTAGTAAACCGATAGCAGCTTCCGGGCGTTTTTGCTCTAATAAAAGCGTTACCATACCCTGTAAGGCTGGTAAGTCACCTGGTTGTGTTTCTAAAACAGTACGGTAAGCTTGAGCGGCTCCTTCCTTATCACCTGTTTGCTGCTTTGCCTGGGCTAAAAGAACCGCGTATCTTGTTTCTTCTGGGTTAAGCTTTGATAACTTTTCTAAAGGTGTAATTACCCCTTTTATGTCCCCTTGTCCTAATCTAAGTAGTTGTAGACGAGTTTCTAATAAACCCCGGAGTGCAGTTTGATTTTCTGGCTCTCGTTGTAAAACTAGTTCGTAACCCCGTACGGTATCTTCCAGCTTTGATTTTTGATCTGAAGCCGAATTTCCAGTGTTACTAGCAGTATTACCCGACTGTTGAGAATCATTGAAAGCCGCTATTATAGGAACCATTGAGCCTCCCACAAGGGCAATAACAGCTATTATGAGTACAATTTTTACGAACCACCGATTACCACCTTGAGACACCTTCACCGTCCTTTACTTTGAATGAAATAATTGTTTAGAGAAATTGAAAAACAAAAAATTCTTAAAACTTTACGGAATACCGTGTGTTGCTTGTGAACTTTATAACAAATACTCACCCTTTGTTGCCGTATCGCAAATGACGACTTAGGAGGAATAGTCTGAAATTGTAGCTATGGTATGCTTTTGTTCCTAGTGTAAAGGCGCTAAATTACACCTAATGGTGTATATATGCGAAACCTCGCAACACTAATATCTCATAGAGTTTACCTGTTTTCGCTTGTCTTAGTCGGAAATATACCGCCTAAGCGTCGCAAAAATGCTCTTGAGAGCAGCCTTTGTAAAATCCCATATGGGATGTGTCTCCGCCGCAAGGAGTTTTTATGAATTCCGACCTGATGCCGTCTTCTGAATCGTCCGAATCCTCCAATTTATCTGCTTCAATGGAAGCACCTAATAACAGCGTAGAACCATCTTCTAACGCTGTGATTAAAAATGACAGTCCAAATGTTGGGGAATCCAATTCAACCCCAAGCGAATCAACTCAAGCTAACGAAACCGGAAGGCAGCAACCAATTCCTCCGCCTTCCGAACCAATGCAGTACCGAGCAATCGGCTTGGTTCGCGGTCGTTACGTTCCCACCAGCGAACAATTTACTCAAGGTGCGTTAGTCACTCCAGATAATGTAGAACTCGATGCCGTCCTTTTAGGTCGGATCATGAGTTTGGTTAAAAATCATCTGGATTTAGAAAAAGACCATTTGTGGGTAGTTTATCCGCGTACTCGACAAGAAAACGACAATCTTCATCTCCAAATTGTCGGAGTTTGGGAGCCAGAAAAGTTAGCTGTCAATCGCCAAACACAAGAAACATCTGAAGAATTAACCCAAGCCGATCCAACCGTTGAGTCATCAGATTCTGAGGACGACTCAACTGGGGTTGAATCGTCATCCCCAATGTCTCAAGAGCCAGTAGGTGAACTTACACCTTCCTCAGAAATTCCAGATGGTGGTTTTTCTGTTCGTGGTGAAATTGTTTACCAATCTTTCGATGCTGGAAACTTGGTGGTGAAAATTAAGCAAGCACCCCGCAAAGCTGATGACAAACCTAAGTATTTCAAATTAAAACTCACTGGTAAGCTCGAAAGCAAAGCTGTGGGCAAATTTTGGGACTTCCAAGTCCAGCGAGAAGCAGACCTTTTAATCATAGAAAAAGCTGAATTTATCGCCGACTTACCCAAGAAACGTAAATTTCCCTTCAACAAAGGAAAAGGAAGACCACCCCGTAGAGGTGGTCCAGGAGGTGGCCCTGGGGGAAATAGGCCGTATAACAAACGAAGCCACGGTGAAACCCCACGTCCGGTTAAAAAAGCAGGTCAATCTACCCAAGCACAAAAACCGGCGAGTAATCGACCTACTCCTAAGCCTATTAAGCGTCAGAAACCACCGGAAGGATAGCTGGGAGATGGGGAGATGGGGAGATGGGGAGATGGGGAGAAAATTCCTAACTCTTAACTCTTAATTCCCCGTGCCCCATGCCCAATTTCTCAGAATTCCTTCCAACGATCTTGGGGGAGAAAAGACCTGTCTATTGAAATTGGGGCCACTGGTTCGGTAAGCGTAAATTTACCTGCTTCAATCCATTGTTTCAATTCTATGGCAACTTGTCTGGAGAAAAATATACTTGCCAGGGGTGCTACTCTTATTGTTTTTCCCTCAATAGTGATGCGTCCGGATTTGAGTTGGGTATAGCTAACCAAACCAAATGTAGGACGCACCCGTCGAGGAATGGAAAAGTCTACTATTGGCGCGACTATATCTGTATCTTGTACGGCGCAACGTTCTACCACTTCCTCGTTTAACACTGGTAGCGGTATCCCTACCCCCAACATGATCGAAGGTCCATAATTATTGAAATAACAACCTCTTACCCAACGCGCATTCATTTGCTTCCCATCCCCAATCAAAGCTAAAGTCGCGGCAGGGCCAACCGGCGTACCATTCGGTAATCGCTTTTGCATCGGATTATGCTGGGTACCTTCCCAGGTAACATAACCAATGCCACCACCTAAAAAAATCCGCGTTCCAATACCCACAAGCTTTAAATATGGGTCATTTAATAATGGTGAAATCGCACCGGGATTCGAGTAAACTGCATTTCCCAAGCGCGGTTGTAACGGACCCAAATAAGTATAAAGCGGACGTTCCCCACCATTTACACCTACTATAAAATTTTGATATAAATTACGAGGATTAAATAAATAAAACTGATTTATCGTATCGCGAGTAATAGTAGTTTCAAAAGTAGCCCTGGGGTAGCAATCCGTTACTTGACCTTGTGCTCTTACTTGTACTGGTTTTCCTGCGATTAAATCTTCTATAACATGGCCGCCACCCCGTAGCGTCTTGGGAGCAGTGTTTCCACCACGTACTTCTTCTCCTTCGGGTGGCTCCGCAGCACTACTAGCACCCA
>JBCCSG010000226.1:0-11928 GCA_039200565.1 Cyanobacteria bacterium P01_D01_bin.50
AAAGGAGCCAAGAAACGTCAAAAGCTAAGAAATAGAAGAGCTTCCGAATGGTGTAAAGGTATCATTCAAAAAGCAATCGAAGAAATTTCATCCAGAAGAAAATCAATTTTTTCTTATATTAATGCTGCGTTTACCTCGCAGATCGATTCTCGGTACTCAGTTTTACTAGGTACCAGAAAAGGGGAACGATTCTTCACCTTTGATGGGGAGGTAATTCATGCAGATTGTAATGCTGCCTTAAATATCGAAAATCGTAAAAACGACTTGGAAATAAAACTCTCGTACTCAGCAAACCAAGTACGTGAAATTTTGATTAAAAGAACAGCATACTTCTTGTCCTTAAGGGGTTTTACATTAAATGATGCAATCAGCGAAGGTTGGTTTAATCGGGAGCATTTAACAAAGACGGGACTTGAAGTCGATGGGTTTAGAGTGGTACCCAAGGGGTCTAGATAGTAACAGGGAGAGTTCCCATACTCGTTAATACCTGGGCTCCATCAGACCGGAAAGTAATCAATGGCAAAAAGTAGTAATGAATGATAATTGTCAGTTTTATACTGTTTTATGATGAATTATGAAATTATGTCGCTCACTCCTTGCGAAATAATTTATCAACCTGAAAAACCGTTAGGTTGTGGTGCTGCACTTTGGGTTCAAACTCACTCAAGAGTAGAAGTAAAACGTAAAAATTATCAGAATTTAGAAACAAAAGTAGATAGTTGTGTAGTTAACGCTGCTTGATTTCTAGTGATTAACTTTCACAATTTATGATTTGAAATTGACACCTCGATCAATTCAGAATCAGGTGATGATTTCTGATGAAATAATTCTTGTGAAGCAAAAGGGAAATCACTAACTCTCACAAGTTGCACCGCACAAGCTTTAAGTTCTGGTTGTAAAGATATTGGACAAGCTTGAGGATGAGTAAGGCTGTTGGCTTCAGCATCGTCAGCCCACAAAGCCCCCCAGTGCATGGGAACGAAAACAGTTTTGGGAGCTATTGCTTTAGTTACTTTTGCCCGAAATTTTGCTTTTGAACGACGCGATCGCACTTCTACCCAATCGCCTTCTGCAATTTCTAATTTAGCTGCATCCCGGGGATGAATTTCTATAAAGGGATGGGGATGCATTTTAACTATTTTCTCTATTCTTCCTGTGCGGGTTTGGGTGTGCCAGTGACCGTATAATCTCCCAGATGTGAGCACAAAAGGATACTCATCACAGGAGGGTTCTGCTAAACCGCGAGAATGATAAGCCGCGAATCTTGCCCTACCGTCTGGGGTATGGAAGCGTAAATCTGTATAGAGACGCTTTCCTTTCCGTGGTTCTTTTTCAGAAAAACCTTTTAATAAAGATGACCAGAAACCTGAATCGTTTTCCTCGATTTCGATATCTGCTTTTTGGGGATCGTACCATTGCATTGGACCTATGTGTGCCAAATTTTCGTGACTAATTTCTCCCATATCGCAAGGGCGATCGCTAGTTAATTGCACAAATTCAGCGTGAACACTGGCTGCATCAGTAAAATCAAATTGTTTTTCAAAACCAAGACGACGACCAACTTCTGCGAAGATTTCCCAATCAGCTTTAGCTTCACCCGGGGGTTCGCGAAATTTAGGACACAAGGTAACAACTCGTTCTGAGTTTGTCATGGTTCCGGTTTTTTCGCTCCATTGGGCTGCGGGTAATAAAATATGAGCGTAAGCAGAAGTTTCAGTTGGATAATAAGCGTCTTGATAAATAGTGAAGGGAGATTTCAGTAAAGCTGCTTTAGTTCGCTGCAAATCTGGCATACTTACTGCTGGATTCGTAGCTGCAATCCATAGTAAATCAACTTCACCAGTTTCCAAGCCAGTTATCATACTCCAAGCATCGCGGCCGGGTTGGCGATCAATTTGACCTGGATTCAAACCCCAAAGTTGTTCTACCTCGCTGCGATGTTGAGCATTTTTCACCGAGCGATATCCGGGGAGAATGTGAGCTAAACCTCCGGCTTCTCTACCGCCCATTGCATTGGGTTGTCCAGTGAGTGAAAATGGACCAGTTCCGGGTTTGCAAATATTTCCTGTCATCAAATGCAGATTAATCAAGGTACGCACTTTTGCCGTACCCTCCCAAGATTGATTAATACCCATCGACCATAAAGATAATACCTTTTTAGAATCAGCCCAGTAACGTGCTGCTTCTTCGAGTTTCGCGATTCCAATACCGCATTTTTCGCTTACTTCCAATGGCTGATAGTCTTTGATTACTTCAGCGTAATTAGAGAATCCTTGAGTGCATTCATCGATAAATAGGCTATCAATGGCACCCCAACGCATTAATAAATGAGCAATACCGTTAAGTAGTAAGATATCCGTTCCAGGATTAATCGCCAAATGCAAATCGGCAAATTCAGCTGTTTTAGTGCAACGGGGATCTACAACTATCATTTTGACGTGACGGTTACGCTTATGGTGTTTGCGAAGTCGATTAAAAACAATCGGGTGACACTCAGCGGTATTAGTACCAATTAAAAAAGCACAATCGGTTAATTCTAAATCTTCATAACAACAAGGTGGTCCGTCAGCACCAAAGCTTTGCGTATAGCCTGCCACTGCAGAAGACATACACAAACGGGAATTAGCATCAAAATTATTAGTTCCCAAACAACCTTTGAGCAGCTTTTGGGCAATATAATAATCCTCAGTTTGAAACTGACCGGAACCATACATACAAATAGTATTTGACTCGCCGCGATTTTGGCGAATAATTTGAATGCGCGAGACAATTTGATTAAAAGCTTCATCCCAACTGACTCTACGAAATGATTCTGACAAAGAATTTCGCATCATTGGGTATTTAAGGCGATTTTTATCGAGAGATTCGGTAACGGTAGCTCCTTTAACACAAACCATACCTTGAGATGAAGGATGGTTTTTATTACCAACTACTTTCCAAATAGGATTACCTTGACTATCTCGATGAGTTGCACGTCCTGATGCTGCGGGAGGAAAAACTTCTAAACCGCAACCAACACCACAATAAGGACAAAGAGTTTTAATAGAGTCAGACATATTTTAGTTGGGTATTACTAAATATTAGAAAATTTGGAAGGTAAATAATTATGTAAAAATATTTTTGGATTTAACAGCCTATAAGAGGCAATAGGAAATAGGGAGGAAAATAAATATGAATAAATCATGTTATTTACGGAGAAAAGCAATCTTTTTCTCATTATTTTTCCAAGATTTTAAGGAGACATTTTTACATAAAAATTAGTGATTAAAATTAAAATTATTAAGAAAATAAATTACTTAAATTCAGGACTTACCTTAGGGTTCACCGCAGTTGCGGCTTAGGGTGAGCGAATGCGTCATAATTGCTACAATACTCGGTTGGTGTGTGACACCACAACCCTTGCTATTATGTTCTAACATGTTACTAAATGTCACACATTTTACAACAAAAAAATTACCAATTGCGTAAGTTATAAAATTATACATTTAAGTGTAATTATTACGGCAAAAAAATATATATACAAATTCTTAAAATCTTATCAATCCCTGAGATCAACCAATCGATCGTCAAAAGTCCTGAATCATCCATAAATTCTATTCAGAAAAGGAACCGATAAATAATGCATTGTTTATCGATTCCTTCCGAAATTACAAGATAAATGCTAACTATCTTACAGAAAAATTAGATAACGGTGAAACTCGATTCCGTCAAATTGCTACTATCTACGTTATTCAGGATTGCTAAGGTTTCGTTTTCTAAACTAATTAGGGTGTTGCTACCATCGGAGTTAAAGGATAGTTCGCTAAAACTGATACTGCCTCCTAAACCAATTAGGTCCTCACCAATCTGGAAATCAGTAATTTCATCAATACCTTCGTCCCTAGTGAGGACAAAGATATCACTACCTGCACCACCGGACAAAATATCATCACCATTACCCCCAAAGATAGTGTCATTGCCATTATCACCCCAGATTTTGTCGTCACCTCCATCGCCGTAAATTTGATCATTACCGCCTTTACCACCGATGTAATCGTTACCTAAACCGCCATAGATCAGATCGTCACCGCCAACATTACCTCCAGAAGAACGGTGATTGCGATCGCCTCGCAGTATATCGTCTCCCTCGCCACCAAAAATCGTATCGTTCCCTAAGCTTCCAGCAACAGTGTCATTACCACCTAGAGCGTAAATAGTTTCATTGCTCGAACTACCAACCAGTTTTTCATCTCCAGGAGTTCCCGCCAAGACATCATCACTTTCAGCTTGAGTTTCTACAAATGCCCTGACGGCACTAGAGAAGAATCTCTTACCTTCGTCTTCAGTTAAGGCTTCTGAGTCTACTAATTCGCTAATAGCATTACTTACTAAGGTTTCATACTCTGACAAACTCTCAAAATCCCCGTCAAAACTAACAGGGATTTCGGGGAAAATTACCCGCTCAAACTCTTCTACATCGTAGAGTCGATTGCGTACTCCACCTGACCAAAGTACCTCAACAGTTCCACTAGACTCGGAACCCAGACCAAAGTTTGCCGCTAAACTATCCTGGGAAAGAAAACTGGAACCACCTAAAATTGGCTGCATTACGGTATCACTATTGTCAGGAGTAAAAGATACTACAGATCCAATACCGTCTCGATTGGTGCTACCTGCAGTTGTTAAATCGACACTGCCAAGCAGTTCCACTTCTACCCAACTGTTATCATTATCAGCACTATTAACTTCTACAGCAAGAGTGCCATTAGGAAATTCCAATCCAGTAAAAACAAATTCATTATTGTTGTCTGTAGGAACGAAAGTATTTACTAATAGTGCAGTCTCATCAAAGGTTGACCCTAAATTTTCCAAAGGTTCTAGTGGTACAGATTCAGGCAAGTTAAAGTTAGAAGCCGAAACAATATCAACAAAACCATCCTTATTAAGGTCGCCAACAGCTACTCCCTTGTCACTGCGTAAGGTGTGGTTAACAGAAGTAGCCAGTGCATTCGCATCAAAGGTGAAATTACCATCACCATCGTTGTTGAGGATTACACCTGGATTGGTGGCATCAACATCAGCAGGAAGTTCTAAACCACCATAAAATACAATGTCTGAGTCACCGTCATTATCGTAATCTGTCATCGAGTTTCCCCAGCCAAAAGGCGTGGAAACAAGATCCCCCAACCCAGGATCGATGAAAGTACCATCATCTTGTCCCAAAAACCATCGAGAACTACCTTCATAAGTTAGGAGATCGAAGGTCGCTACCCCATGATCGCCAAAATTTGAGCCAAAGATATCGAGATTGCCGTCGGCGTTAATATCTCCAAAGGACAGACCCATCCATGCACCAGGGATGTTCATGTTGGCAAGTTCGGTCACATCAGTAAAATTGCCATTACCGTCGTTTTGGAGAATGTGTATGAAACCACGATCTACTCCACCAAATTCTTCAGTAGCAATACCACCTTGGTCATCTCCATGAATAATATCAAGATCTCCATCTAGGTCGTAATCTACCATGGAACTCGCCCAAGTTATAGTTGCTGGGTTATCTGGCGTACCTTCAGCAAAACCACTAAGGTTTTGAATTCCAGAACTGCTGCTAACATCTATGAATTCGTTGTTTCCTGTATTGAGAAACAGCTGATTCTTTTGGTTGAGTCCAAAGGGTTCGATGAAAATTGCCTGTTGATCGTCTAAATTAAAGGTGTTTGCCACGAAGATATCGAGCAATCCATCTCCATTAACATCTCCCATGGAAGCTGAGGAAGAGTGATTATTACCACCACCGATACCACTGCTGTTAGTAATATCAATAAATGTCCCGTCTCCCTGGTTCTCGAACATTCGATTGGGTTCGCCAGTTCCTAGTACCAGTAAATCGTGGTCGCCGTCGTTATCAATATCGCCTATCGATACACCACTGCTGTCTTGGTCAGTAGCCGTAACTCCTGCTTGTTCGGCAACATCAACAAATCTGAATTCACCAGTTTCGTTTAGTTGATTGGAGTAGAGACTATTGGCGGCACCAGGTCCATTGGTAACGTAAATATCGAGGTCGCTATCATTATCGTAATCTAGAATTGCTACCCCAGGCATACCTCGAGGAGACATGGGCATATTTATTGTATCTTGTGGAAAGGAAAACACAGGCTGTTGCTTAATTTCGGAGGCCAAGTTATTCCGTAGTGACTCAATTCGCTCGTAGTTAATCCCAGAATTATCCTCTGTAGCAATGTTTCTAAAAGTAATATTTTTCATCGATTAATTTTGCTTCTAAACTACTATAGTCAACAAAGATAAACACCAATAATTAAAGTTTTTTTGAATATTTGGTGATTATTTCCTCTCGGAATGCTTTGTTTTATTTAATAGGCGAAGCAATGTTGACTTATGCAGTTTATTATCAAATCTTTCAGTTATATTATGGCTAATTAGCTATCTCAAACTTCTGAAAAACCTATATTGTAAGCATTTTTAAACGAAGGAAGAAGGAAGAAGGAAGAAGCACGCACGCCCTGTAGGAAGTGAAGCAGCGCGGGTAAAGGGGGGTTCAATAAAATATAGACCAAGTTTTCGCTAGGGGTCTCCCCCACACGAGTAGTGCTGTAAGCCGCAGCTTCGCTGAACGCGGAGCGTCTCCGTACCGGAGGTCGTCCCGGAGGGACTTAGGAGATACCTGTTCACGCGAAGCGTGCGGCTCAGGGTGGCGTGGGGAAGAGGGGGTAGAAGAGATTTTTATACTGCTCGTTTACTCATCAAAATTAATGTGGTGGAGTACTAGTTCATTTAGGAAACAAAGGCAAAGTGAATGAAAATTGTTAGACTCAAAATATTTCCATTACTCCCTACTCTCTATCAAAACCCCGGCAATTTTGGTTTGGTGGAATACTAATATGATTCTCCACCGCAAGCACCTAGAGATTAATAACCCGCAAGCTTAGTTATTAATGAATTTGCTTAGGTTCGATTACCATTTCAGAGTAATCTTCCTCACCCTCATGATGCTCTGCAAAAGAACCAGAAGGCTCTTTCAGGAAAAACCAGCACACGAAAGCAATTATTAAAGCCGCAATACCCATCATCTGGAAAAACACCGTATTCGACTGAGCAATAACTTCTGCTGTCTGTTCGCCACCACCACTCAACCATTCAGGTAACAAACTAAAGATAGTCAGATATGCAACCGCACCAACGTTACCATAAGCTCCAACGTTACCCGCAATTTGTCCCGTAACGCGACGCTTCACCAAAGGAACGATCGCAAATGTTGAACCCTCTCCAGCTTGTACGAAGAAGGAACAAGCCATAGTCAGCAAAATAGCTAAGGGTAACCACCAGCTACTATTAACCGAACCCATGATCATATAACCTATACCCATCCCAGCAGTCAGGATTGCCATCGTGTTTTTGCGGCTACCTAATCTGTCGGAAATGAAGCCACCACCAGGGCGAGATACTAAGTTCATGAAAGCATAACTAGCAGCAATTGCTCCCGCTAAAGTCTTGTTTAAAGCAAAAGTTCCCTCAAAAAATGCTGGAAGCATGGAAACCACAGCTAATTCTGAACCAAAGTTGACTACATAAGTTAGTTCTAGAATCGCCACTTGAGAAAAGTTATAACGATCTTTTGCTGGATATTGTTTTGAACCTGAGAGTAAGTCTTTATTTACAACCCAACAGTTATAAGCCTGGAACAAATATAAAGCAGCTAATCCAGCCCAAACCAGAAAGAGGATGCTATCGCCATATAAACCAACCTTCTTCAAACGCCAAGCTAGAAGCATCAAAATACCCGTCAGAGGTAGGTTCATCAACAGTAAGAACCAGAAATCGCGCACGGTGGTAACTTCCAAACCTCTAGCATTCTTAGGCTTTTGATAGACTTTTCCAGGAGGATGATCCTGTACGTTGAAGAAATACAGAATTCCATACAGAGCCGCAACAATACCACTTCCTGCAATACAAAAACGCCAGTTGAGTAAAGCTTCCCCAGTTGTTGGATTAACTGCTCCAAAAGCTAACCAAGCACCAATTGTGGGTAGAGTTAGTGCTGCACCTGCCGAACCGAAATTACCCCAACCTCCATAGATTCCCTCAGCTAAACCAATCTCTTTGGGAGGAAACCATTCTGCAACCATGCGGATACCAATTACAAAGCCCGCACCCACAATACTTAGCGCCAAACGACTAATTACTAACTGCGTGAAAGTTTGAGCGGTAGCAAAGGCAATACAGGGAATCGCTGCATACATCAGCAATAACGTATAAGTAATTCTGGGACCGAATCTATCTAATAGCATGCCGATAATGATTCGGGCGGGTACTGTCAAAGCTACGTTACAAATTGCCAGGGTTCTAATCTGACTTACTTCTAAACCAAAGTCTGCTTTTACTTGAGTTGCTAGAGGAGCCAAGTTAAACCAAACAAAGAATGAGAGAAAGAATGCGAACCAAGTCATGTGCAGGATTTTGTACCTGCCGCGAAAAGATAACAATTCTCCAAGCATTGACTAACCTCTTAATAGTTCGTGGTAAGAATTACTGTAAATCCAACAAATTAGATAAACGACTCCTTGACACATCCGATAATGTGTCATGGGAGTGAAAACCTAAGTTTTATGCAGCGTGGCTTCTCTTAACTAGGAATTACCTTTAAGCTTTGCCAATTCTGAGGAAAAAGGATTTGATTGATTATATTCGTTAACGTTATGATTTTGTGTATCATTATTTACGCTGTCATCGAATATAAATATTAATCAAAAATATAGGCTGATTAATAGTTTGGGAAATAATATTACTTTGGTTTTGCCCCAAAATCTTCTATCAATATACGCCTTAAGACAGTGTTAAGCTCGTCACAAGGGATACCTTTTTGTACGCGAGTTCCTAATTGGGCATCTTTGCCTACTTTTCCTCCCATATATAAGTCCACGCCTTCAACCGTCTTCCCATCTTTACGGACTTTTGTTCCCATTAGTCCAATATCGGCTACCTGGGGTTGTCCGCAGGAATTAGGACATCCTGTCCAATGGATTCTCACCGGTTTGGAGATATCCAATTCTGCATCCAATTGCTGGGCGATCGCTAAGGCTCTATTTTTGGTTTCTACTAAGGCAAAGTTACAAAATTGAGAACCAGTACAAGATACTAACCCCCTTTCTAAGGGTTGGGGTTTGATAGTAAATTTTTCCAACACGGGTTCAGTTAGGAAATCTTGCAAATAATCGTCAAGAATATTGGGAATAATTATGTTTTGTTCCACAGTTAAACGAACTTCACCGCTACCATAAACTTCTGCTAAACGTGCGAAGTCGAACATATCTTGAGCGTAAAGCCTTCCAACGGGAACGTGCAAACCAACATAGCTTAACTCGGGTTGTTTTTGCTTGTAAACACCTAAGCAATCACGTTTTTCCCAGTCAATTTCATCTGTTTCGGCAGCGGTTGGTAAATTACGTCCAAATTCAAGCTCTACCATTGAACGGAATTTATCCATTCCCAACTCATCAATCAACCACATTAAGCGCGATTTTTGACGACTAGCACGGGAACCATTATCGCGGAAAATAGATAAAATTGCACCACATAGATCGACAAGATCATCGTTGGGAGGAACCCAAGCATTCAAAGGTATAGCACCTTCACAACGTTTAGCGGAGAAAAAACCACCTACCTTAACGTTAAATCCTAACTCTCCATTTTTATAAGCAGGAACAAAGGCAATATCGTTGATTTCGGCATGAACTGAGTTATCTCGTCCTCCTTCAATGGCAATATTGAATTTACGAGGAAGATTGGTAAATGCATAATTACCTTCACCATTGTTAGTAATCATATCTTGAACTTTTTGCACCAATTCACGGGTATCAATCAGTTCATTACCATCAATTCCTGCAAGTGGTGAACCAGTGATATTACGGACATTATCCATCCCCGACTGCATAGAAGTCATGCCCACAGCATCAAGACGGCGGAATATATCCGGTATATCTTCGAGACGCACTCCTCGTAACTGAATATTTTGACGAGTTGTAATATCGGCATTTCCATCAGCACCGTAACGCTGCACAATTTCGGCGAGTACGCGCAACTGACTGCTAGATAAAACGCCATTGGGGGTTCGCATCCGCAACATGAATTTACCTGGTGTCACCGGGCGATAGAAAATTCCCACCCATTTGAGACGATGTTCCAAATCTGACTTTTCCATCGCTTCCCAACCAATTTGGGCAAAATGCTCCAGTTCATCCTTAATGGCTAATCCATCTTTTTCGGCTTTTATTTTCTCAAACTTATTAAGAGTTCTAGGTTTTGCAGGTTGGTTAGTAGACACGGTTGGTTTATCTCAATGCTCTAAGGTTAACTGATAGAGATAGCTTACAAATACTGAAGCAATCGTGCAGTCACACAAGTTTTTTCAGCCCCAAAACGATCGAGCGGGTGTGTTTCAATCTTTACTTCATTAAGTACTTATTTAATAAATGAATTGATTCATTTTTTTGTATCAGTTGTAACTTTTTTGCAGATTTATGAAAAAAAAATACATAATACGCATAGATATAATGCATTTTACGCATTTTATTATCAAAACATACTTAATAAACTGCCTACAAATACTGAAATTCATGACAAGCTAGAGAAGAACAGCGTAAAATCAACTCTCTTACTTTGTGATACGCAAATGTTAAAAAATCTTGACGGGCACCCTTCAGAATTTTTTCCTCCTGAAAAAACTTTGAAGGGAACCCTTGACATGATTGCGGGTGGTGCGAGTGAAGCGAATTGGATACTGGTTAACCAGCAGTTACAGCAGCTACTAGAAAAAAAAGATAAGCTACAAACCCCAGAAAAAGATGAATTAGAGCAAGCTGTTGCTATAGCAATACAAGTAATGAGAGCGGGAGATTTTCAAACACGTTGGGATGTAGCGAAGATATTTCCCAAAATCGGAGAAAAAGCCATTCTCCCCTTGCTGCAAATATTGGAAGATGAAGAAGCAGAGTTAGAGATTCGTTGGTTTGCGCTTCGCATCTTGGCAGAATTTAACGAGCCTTACTTAGTCGTATCCTTGGTGAAGTTGCTCTCCCAGACACAGGAAGAAGAATTAGCGATCGCATCAGCACAAGCACTGGCAAAAATTGGTCAACCTGCTATAAGAGGTTTGATAGAATTACTTAAAGACGAAAAATCCAGGTTATTAGCAGTAAAATCCCTTGCTCAAATTCGACGCTCGGAAATTATCGAACCTTTATTAAGTGTTGTTGATGATTCGATGGCAGAAGTAAGGGTTATAGCAGTAGAAGCTCTTAGCAGTTTTCATCAGAAGCGATTAATTCCTGTATTTATTACAGCTTTGAAAGATATATCAGCACAAGTCCGTAAAGAAGCAATTATTGCTTTAAAAATGTGTGCTGAATTTAAGGATGAGTTTGATTTAATAAATCATCTCCAACCCTTGCTTTACGACTTTAATTCACAAGTATGTCAGCAAGCAATATTAGCTTTGGGATATATGAAAGATGAAGCGGCGATTGAAGCTTTATTTGATATCTTAAATTGTCATAATACTCCTTTATTTCTTAAACAAGAAGCTGTGCGTGCTTTAAATTGGAGTGGAACTTACTCAGCCCTGCATTATTTGGAAGATAGTCTTTACTCAAATGAAATTAAATTATGTGAAGAAATTATTGCTGTATTAGGAAGACAAGAATCAACAGAGTTAAAGTCGTATGCCACCTTCATTTTGATTGACTTTCTCAATAGTGATAGAGGAATAGCACATCAGTTGCTGTCTAAGCAAGCGATCGCAACATCTTTAGGAGAATTAGGAAATTTAGCCGCCCTCATTCACCTTGAAAAACTGGCTTCTGATGACAATTCCAGAGTGAAATTACATGCAAGGGCTGCTATTAAAAAAATTACTCAAGCCCAAAATTAAAC
>JBCCSG010000227.1:0-11925 GCA_039200565.1 Cyanobacteria bacterium P01_D01_bin.50
AGCTTGTATGCTTCGGTTGTGTATGACAGTCTCGCTGGCATAGAAGTTTATTTCCAAGCTAAAACAAAATTTAAAGTGGCAAGTAGTCTATTTTTGATAAAAAATAAATTAATTGAGGGATAGCCGTGGCGACAGTAGTGGAAAACCAAAAGTTAAATGTAAATAATGATATGAAAGTTGGCGATCGCGTCTGTGTAAGTGAATCTGTGATAGTTTATCATCATCCCGAACACCGGGGTGAAGCATTTGACATCAAAGGCTTAGAAGGAGAAGTAATCAATATTGCTACCGAGTGGCAAGGAAGACCTGTTAGTGCTAATTTACCTATAAGAGTGAAGTTTACTAAAAAGTTTAAAGCTCATTTACGTACTACGGAGTTAGAAACAATATAAACTTTAGTCTCGGCGGCGAAACCACTGAAATATATTCAGTTCGCCGCGCATCACTTCCAGTTCTTCACGATTTTTTTTAGCGGTAGAATGGTACCACTCACAATACCGTTTAAACTCCGAACGCACTTCAACTTCTCGGTAAAATTGGTAAGTCGTTTCATTAACGGCAATGGTTTCATCAACAATCGATTCAGAAGACGGAACTATTCTTTGTAATTCTTGAGACATTACTATTAGTTGTTAGTTGTTAATTGTTAATTGACAGTTGTGAGTTTATTCGTAATATTTTATTCGCAGTGATAACTGTTCACCGATAGCTCTTAACTGACTCAAACCCAGCCACGCAAACGGTATACAATCATACCGATATATTCTTTCATGGCGATGGTAAAGTTTTCTAAATTTTTGCTGTCTGGTAATAAATTTAAAATTGCACTTTTTGGGGTACTACCGATTGCGTCAAGTTCACCTTTTGTAACCAGAAAATCAGTCGGTGCAGCAATGGCTTCAATACCTTGTTGTTTAAAAATCGCCAGGGAACGAGGCATATGCATTGCTGAAGTTACTAGTAGTACGCGGTTAATATTACGTTCTAAAAGAATCTTTTTAACATTTACAGTATTTTGGTATGTGTTTAACGAGTCTGGATCTTGCACAATATCTTTCGGATCTACGCCCATAAATACAAGTAATTTTGCGATATCTTCCGACTCTGGGCCACCGCCACCAGCCCAATCGATACGACCACCACTAGCAATGATTAGGGGAGCTTTTTCTTGACGGTAAAGTTGAGCTGCGTAAAGAATTCTATCGCCTGCTTCGCTTAAGTCTGCAGTTTTTCGCGGTTCGTAAGCAGTTTTAGTTGCACCACCTAAAACTACAATTGCTTCTGCTGTTGGTAATTCTCCCGATGGAATATTTTGCCATTCTAGGGAACTCATCAGAAAGCGAGACATCCAAGCATTAGAACTAAATAGTAATACAAATAATGCTAATGCAATGCAAAATGCTGCTGTACGCGGTCGTTTCCAAAGTAAGAAAAGCGCAATAACACAACAAATACATGCAAATCCAAGAGGATACAAAAAAAGAGGTAGAAGTTTAGAAAGATATAAAAACATGGGAATTATTATAAGTTAAGTTACTCGTTATGAGTGAAAAGTTGCTCGTTATGAGTTATGAGTTGTATGGCTTATTGTAATTTGAAATCAACAAGACCAAAAATATGGATTTGTTACAAAAAAAATAAATATCTAAAATTTAATTTTTATGAAAAAACCCTGTTTCTAACAACACAGAAAAATGTAAGTTGTGAAGTAGTAACTCTTAACTTCTAACTCCTAACTTTTAACTCATAACTTGTAACTATTTTTCCCAAAACTTAATATTGATGCCAGAACGGCGACGGTAACGACGGGTTGGTCTCCTGGTTCGCGGCGAGTTAATTCTCTGGGATGGGGAAATTTCCCCATCGTCTTCCCCTTCGATATCTCGCTGAGTTTGACTTGATAATTGGGTTACAGTTGCTTCCTTGCTTCCCCACCAAGCAAAAATAAAGCCCCCACCCAAACCAGCTATTCCACCAAGCAAAATACTTATACGCGGTTCATAGCCTAAAAGTATAAAACTGAGTAAGAAAAATAACCAGTATTTAAGCCCAGAATCGATACCATCGGAAGATGCTACAGTTTCAGGGCGGGGACCACCTCTAGTTGTTGTTGTAAATAAACCTAATGCTAACCCTCCTAATATTCCTAGGAAGACACTTAATTCCAGTCGTCCAGAAGACAGGAAAAATATAAATGCCAAAAATACTCCGAATATCAGTTGAGAGATAAAGCTTTGAGAGAGAGGTAAAAAATTACTAGAACTTTTTTTTGCCATAATTCGGCTATTGGCTAATTAATTGTTTTAATTGTGCCTCTTGAGGCCCAGTTGTCTCTAAAATCTTAAGATACGATTTCTCTTTTTCGGTAAATGCTTCGGGTGCTTACCCAAGGTGATGGTAACAAATCGGCAGTTGAATCTGCTATGTCGTGGGTACCACTCACCCTTACGCTTGATAAGACGGGAGCGTAAAGCTTCTTCTGGTGGATTACAGTTGATAATTTACTCTCGATCTGCTTGTTCAATTATTTCACCTCTTAATTGCTGCTTGTCATATTTTGCATCTAAAATGACTGAAAAACCAAGACGAGCCAACATAGTTTCTAATTTCATCAACCTCGAATAAGTTTTTTGACTCATTTGAGTGGTATAGTTTGATTCTAAATACAAAAAAAACCAGGAGTTCATCCCCTGGCATATAAGGTAAGGTTGAAATATTTTAAGATCCACCTTCCCCTTCGCTTCCGCCTCCAGCTTCTGCATTTATACTGGCTCGTGTTGCTGAAACGCTGACTACAACTTCTTCCGATTCTGTTGCTAATGCTACGCCTTCAGGTAATACAATTTCATTAATATGCAAGCTGTCTCCAACTTTCAAGTTAGTAACATCAATCTCAATCGCATCGGGAATTTGATCCGGCATACAGTTGAATTGCATGTGAGTAATTACGGTGTCTAACATTCCGCCTTGTTGTTTTACACCAATTGCATCGCCGACAAAGCGAAAAGGTACTTCTACAGTCGTTTTACCGTGGCCTGCGACAGCAAAAAAGCTGAGATGATAAGGTTTACCTGACGCAGGATGAGTTTGAACTTCTCGTAGTAAGGTTTTGCCCTGCCAAGGAATATCGTTAATCTTCAAATCAATCAAGGTGTTGTTGATCGAAGCTTTTTTGAGCAAGCGTTGGACAGTTTTAGCATTAATTACTAAAGAAATAGATTCTGTGCCTTTATGACCATATAAATTGGCAGGGATCTCTCCAGAACGACGCAAAGCTTTGGTTTTGCTTCCTTCTGGTCGCTTTTGACATTCGACCGTCATTTCCATAGTTTTGTTCTTGCTTAATATTTATGGTTCAGTTTACAGTTACTAGAGACACCTTGATGGTGGACCTCTAAATCTACGCACAGAAGAAACATTGTACCCTATGCAGTCTCTAAAGGAACAGGGGTACCATCAGGTTGTAGCAATGCTCGCTTAGGTCCGTGAATTGGATCTTCGATAATAATTGTTTGATCGCGACTTGCACCCAAGGAAACAATTGCAATGGGAACTTCAACTAATTCTGCCAAAAATTTCAGATAATCTAATGCCTGTGGCGGTAAATCCTCTAAACTGCGACAATCACTTGTCGATCGCTGCCATCCCGGTAAAGTTTTGTAAATAGGGCGACAGCTAGCGAATTTTCGAGCGCTAGAGGGAAAATGTTCCGTACGCGAACCATCAATTTCGTAAGCGACACAAACTTTTACTTCTTCAAGTCCGTCAAGAACATCAAGTTTAGTAATCGCCAAACAGTCCATACCATTAATACGAACCGCATAACGACCAATAACCGCGTCAAACCAACCACAACGACGTTTCCGTCCAGTAGTTGTACCAAATTCGGCTCCTACCGAACATAATTGTTCTCCAATTTCTCCGGAGAGTTCGGTGGGAAATGGTCCTTCTCCAACCCTAGTAGTATAAGCTTTTGCCACTCCAATCACTCGGTCAATCATGGTCGGTCCTAAACCAGTACCCACACAAGCCCCACCCGCTACAGGATTAGAGGAAGTGACAAAAGGATAAGTTCCGTGGTCTAAATCTAAAAGCGTACCTTGTGCTCCCTCAAACAAAATATTACGACGTTCCCTAATCGCCTCATAAATTTCTAAGGAAGTATCAACAACATAACGCCCCAAGCGTTCTGCATACCCGAGATATTCTTCAATTACAACGGTCGCATCTATAGGCGGTAAACTATAAAGCTTTTCTAAAATGACGTTTTTATAATTAATCGTCCACTCTAGCTGTTCGCGCAGTCCCTCAGGATCCATCAAATCCAACATCCGAATACCCGTGCGCTCGGATTTATCGGCATAGGTTGGACCGATACCTCTACCTGTAGTACCAATTTTATGAGTACCGCGTCGCTCTTCTGAAGCTTTATCAATCAATCGGTGATACGGCATCGTAACGTGTGCCGTTTCAGATATCAACAGATTTTTAGTAGAAATATCTAAACTTTCTATTTGATCTAGTTCCGCAATCAAAACCTGCGGGTCAATTACAGTTCCAGAACCAATAATACACTTGGTTTCTGGATACAAGATACCAGAGGGAATCAGATGCAGCTTAAAGGTTTGACCTCTTACTACAATTGTATGTCCCGCATTTACCCCCCCTTGGTAACGCACGACAACATCTGCGGAACGGCTGAGTAAATCTGTTATTTTTCCTTTCCCTTCATCGCCCCATTGGGCACCTATAACAACGACGTTAGCCAAGAGATTTTTATTAAGAATACAGTTTCCACAAATGATAATTATCTACACGCTGAGTAACTAATGTCAAGACTAGCAAGCAACATTCTCTAAAAAAAGATGATTATCACTATAAATCTGTTACATTCACTACTTTTTGTTTCATTAAAATTGATCTATATACTACAAATTATCAGGTAAATTCTGGTAAAATAATTAACCATTACTTCTTCTGTCTATTCAGTAGTATTTTTAATTTAAACTGAGAAATATAATCAAAAATTGAATTATTCAAAAACCTTAAAAATATGTATAGATAAAACGTAGATTTATAGATAAAAAATCTATAATAATGATTTTAATTACAAATTTATATTTAAGGAGATATAAATATTTTTATAAATTGAATATCTGGGATAGAGATTGTATTCATGAACTACTTGAAAAATTTCGGATTTCAAAAAAATATTTTTCTCCCAGTTCTTCGGTTTTATTAATATAAATATTTACTGTTTTTTTGCTTATTATAAATTTACTTTATGCCTGTATTGCGACTGGCATTATCTATAAAATTGTACTTTTAAAAATTAAAATTAAATCTTTTTCGTTTGGGTATTCCAGATTTTTTATTTTAAACTAATTAGAATTGTCAGTTTCATTTTAAATATAATTAATTGATTTTTTTGCAATCTATTTCAAAAATAAATCTATATAAATTAATTTATTTAGTAAATAAAAAGCTTTTGTTTCCCTCACTCATTATGAAATCATCTACTATCAAAAAAAATAGAATAATATTTTTATTAGCACTTTGTTTAGTTTTTGCGAATGCAGTTATTTCATATAGTAACACGATCAAGTTAAAGAACAATCAACAAGCTGTCAATCATTCCCATGAAATAATTATCCAACTTGAAATAACCCATGGGGAATTTAAAAATGCTGAAATGGCGCGTTACGGATATTTAATCTCAAGTAATACAGATTATCTAAAATCCTATGTTAGCGCAACAGAAAAAATTGAAAACCATATCCAATCATTGAAAGAATTAAGTGAGGATAATTACCAAAAACATCAGCAAATTGTATTACTAGAAAAAAAAATGAATGCAATACTTAATGTTTTTGGAAAAGAACTATACATTAAAAATAATAAAAAATTAAATTTATCTCAATATTTAGTCATTAAAAATAATATTAAAAAATTGATTTATTCAATAGAATCAAAAGAAAAAAAAACATTAAAAAATAGAATTAAAAAATCAAAAATAAGCTTTAAAAAATCAATTACAGCTTTTATTATTGCTGGTCTAGTTAATTTAGGATTGGTATCCCAACTCTATTATCTGCTAAAAAATTATATCCTTAGACTGAAAAAAACAGAAAAGACCTTGCGACAAAGTGAAAATCGTTTGCGAGCAATGATCGATGCAGAACCAGAATCAATTCAGTTAATACAAAAAGACGGTACTATTTTAGAAATCAATACCTCTGGTTTAGCGATGATGGAAGTAGAAAATTCTGATGTATTAATTGGTAAATCTGTATATTCTGTAGTTATGCCAGAATATCAAAAAGCTTATAGATTAATGCATGAAAGCGTTTGCCAGGGTAGCAAAGAAACTTTAGAATTCGAGATGATTGGATTCAAAGGTACGCGTCGCTGGATGGAAACCTACGCTGTACCATTACCAAGTGAAACTGATGGTGGTTTTTTACATTTAGCGCTAACTCGCGATATCACCGGACGTAAACTTTCAGAACAAAAACTCTACGAACAAGCAGCACTATTAGATGTAACAACAAATGCTATTTTGGTAAAAGATATTCACAATAGAATTTTATATTGGAATAAAGGTGCTGAAAAGATTTACGGTTGGCAAGCATCCGAAGTTTATGGAAAAAAAGCATCACTATTGCTGCATAAGGACTATTCTTCACAACAAGATGATGCATTATTAAGCGTTGTGAATACTGGGGAATGGCAAGGTGAGCTACATCAAGTAACTAAAGACGGTAAAGATATTTTTGTTGAAAGTAGATGGACATTATTGCGAGATAAAAAAGGCCGTGCAAAATCAATTTTGGCTGAAAATACAGAAATTACCCAAAAGAAACTCCTCGAAACACAACTTTTAAGAACGCAACGTTTGGAAAGTATTGGAACCTTAGCAGGTGGTATAGCACACGATCTCAACAACGTGTTAGCACCGATTTTAATGTCTGTTCAATTGTTAGAGAGAAAATTAAACGATTCACAACATTTACGATTACTCAAAACTCTAGAAAATAATGCTCAACGCGGTGCAAATTTAATTAAACAGCTATTATCATTTGCTAAAGGTATTGAAGGCAAACGTACTCTTATTCAAGTCAAAAATTTAATTACAGAAATTGAGCAAATTGTCAGAGAAACTTTTCCTAAATCAATTAATTTAACTGTAAATATACCGCCACAATTGGGTTATGTTCGCGGTGATACGACTCAACTGCATCAAGTATTGATCAACTTGGTAGTCAATGCCCGCGATGCAATGGTTCAAGGAGGTAAATTAGAAATTTCTGCCGAAAATCTGGTAATTGATGAAAATTACACCAAAATGAATATTGATGCCAAAGTTGGTACCTATATTTTAGTCACCGTCAGAGATACAGGTATAGGTATGCATC
Organism: Cyanobacteria bacterium P01_D01_bin.50; assembly: GCA_039200565.1. Classification (GTDB taxonomy): domain Bacteria; phylum Cyanobacteriota; class Cyanobacteriia; order Cyanobacteriales; family Nostocaceae; genus Rivularia. Next base: position 7,416 of record JBCCSG010000227.1, read on the forward strand.
CGGAAATTCAAGAAAGAATTTTTGAACCATTTTTTACCACTAAAGAATTAGGTAAAGGTACAGGTTTAGGTCTTTCTACTGCTTTAGGTATTGTTAAAAACCACGGCGGTTTTATTAATGTGTATAGTCAGTTAAATAAAGGTACTATTATCAAAATTTATCTCCCTATGCAACCTAAGCAGGAAATAAATATTCCCTGTGGCGATCGGCCTGAAAACTTTAGCGGTAACGGCGAATTAATTTTAGTAGTTGATGATGAACCAGCTATCTGTGAAATTACTAAATCATCTTTAGAAGCATATAATTACCGCGTACTAACAGCATCTAATGGAATCGAAGCTATAGAAATTTATGCCAAACATCAACAAGAAGTCAATCTAGTAGTGCTAGATATGATGATGCCCGAAATGGATGGGGAAACTACTATCAGTATGTTACAAAAAATAAACTCTCAAGTAAAAATTATTGCAATTAGTGGCTTGGTATTAAACCCGAATGCGACTGATGAATATAGTTATAGCATAAAAGAATTTATGTCTAAACCCTTTACAGGTAAGGAATTGCTGCACGCGATCGATAAGGTGAACCAGGAATTTAAATAGAATTTACAAAAAATTTTATAGCGTATATATTTTTTTGCCTTTTGTTTTTGTTAATATTAATAAAATTTTTAGAACGAAATATCATTATGGCTTTATATGCTGAATTGCATAGACATCTGGGCGGTTCGGTTGTACCCCGGATTTTATGGGGATATTTCGAGCGTCATTCCAATGAGTTCGTGCAACGGTTTTGCGATTATCAAGAATTTGAAGAGTTTTACACTAAACCGCGCAATACCTTAGAAGAGTATCTGGAGTTGCACACTTTAGTCGAAAGCGTACAAACGATAGAAACTTTGCCTTACTTTATTTATCGTTTGGTGCGTGGTGCATATATTTTTGAAAACTTAGCCTACCTGGAATTGCGTTATACTCCCTACTTGCGCACGCCAGAACGTTTAAGTCAATCCCAGAGAATTGACAAGATGGCAGAAATTGTGGATGTTGTGGGTAAAGCCAGCAAAGTATCCGAATATCCAATTGTCACGAGTCAGATTTTGTGTATGCACTCGCGCCTTCCCTACGAGGTGAATAAAGCAATTGTAGATTTAGCCGCTCAAAACAGACATTATGTATGTGCTGTAGACGTAGCAGGGGGAGATAGCGTTTATGGCGATCGCATGGACGAATGGGTAAGACTTTACGAATATGCTTTATCTGTTGGTTTAAATACTACCGGACACCTCTATGAAACCAAAGATGGGTGTCATCCCCAATTATTGCCCTATTTAATGCGAATTGGGCACGGGATTCAAATTCCGCTGCAATATCGAGATCTACTTAAAGATATTGCCAGACGCGGACAATGTTTAGAAGTGTGTCCTACGACTTACATTAAAACAGGTACCTTAGAAGACATCCGAGAATTAAAATTGGTGTTTGAGCGTTGTTTTGATGCTGGGGTAGATATCGCTATTTGTACTGATAACGCCGGGTTACATAACGTGCGCTTACCGTTTGAATACGAAAACCTTTTGACCCACGACATTATCGGTTTTGATATGCTACAAGCTTGTCAGGATGCTGCTTTCCGTCATGCTTTTGCTTGGCCTTATGGAGAACGTCCGGCATTGTTGTTAGACGGTTTACTTCATCCCCAGCCGCAGAAAGCTGCAATTGTTAATAGTTAATAGGTGATTTGTGTTGTAGTAAGTGAATTCTTAGTGCTGCTAAATCTAGACATTAATTTAAATGTCCCAGATGCGATATATCGCCTCTGGGACTACTATTTAAATAAGCAAAAAATAAGTTTCGGTTAAACTGAAGGAAGAGCCGAAGTTGGCTGTAAGTGATATGGGGTATGATACTCAACCCTATTACTTGACTGGATTAGAAGCATATTTAGAACTTAAAAGTTAATAAAACTCTAAGAGAATGTTTGTCAAGTTATAAATAAAACTCTCAAGTTTTCAGTTATTCCTAAATATCTTTTAAAAAAGGGAGAAAATATGTCCCTTTCTAAAGGGTAATAGGTCTGTATATCAAAAGTCAAAGGTATTAAATTCCCTTGCAAAAAATAAAACTAACACATTTTTATTCACAACCTCACATTTTTACTTACTGAACAAGGGTTTTTAAATTAATTATCCGAGAAATAAAATTTTGATTTTTAATTATTTGAGTCAATTTTCAATATGAATGAAACTAAAATCACAATTCGTATTTACTCATGAATATTACATAAAAAATATCCGCAAAATAAGTTATTTAAATAACATTTGGCAGACTTTTTAGGAAATAGCTTTGCTCCGGTAGTAGCTGAAGAAAGATTATTCTTAATGCAAGACGATTTTCAATTCATGCTGTTACCTACAATGGGTTTTTACTTAAAGTTGAAGCATTTATTTTGCTTTTACTTTAAAATCTGCATTTATGAAATGAGTATAATGTAATGCTTTAAACTGATTTCATATTTATTTTATCAAGTTAGTCTTTGACTGTGGAAAGCGCTACGCGCTTTCCACAGTTTATCCTAGGCGATCGCACTTAAAATAGTAAATTTGTATTTTATAACCCGCAACTTGGGTTAATAGCTGATGAATAATTACTTATGAATAAAATTATTTTTTTCTCCAACTATAAATAAAAATATTACAAAACCAATCGTAGAGTGAATATCTGTTAACAATTTCCATAAAACATAGTTATGCGGTAGAGTAAATTGTATCCTCGCCTACACTGTACGTTATGGCATCTACTATCCAAGCTCTACCTTCAGAAGTCGTACATCTGATTACAGCCGGAGAGGTAATTGATTCTTTTGCTTCGGTGGTACGGGAATTGATCGAAAATTCCTTAGATGCGGGTGCGACAAGGATTGTTGTTTCTCTATGCCCCCAGCAGTGGCGGATACGAGTAGCGGATAACGGTTGTGGAATGAGTCTAGAAGACTTACAAAAAGCTGCCAGCACCCACAGTACTAGCAAAATACATTCCCGTGATGATTTATGGAAAATCAATAGTTTGGGTTTTCGTGGTGAAGCTTTACACAGTTTAACAACCCTAGCCGATTTAGAAATTCTCAGCCGTGCTGTAACTTGCCCTGAAGTCAAAAAAAGATGCAACGGCTGGCGGATTGTATATGGCAATGGGGGAGAACCTTTAATTATGGAAGCAGCGGCGATCGCACCTGGTACAATAGCGGTAATTTCTAACTTATTTGGTAATTGTAATGGTCGTCGTCAGGGTTTACCTTCAATAGCACAGCAAATGAAAGCAGTGCAAGCAGTAATTCAACAAACTGCCTTATGTCATCCTCACGTTACTTGGCAGGTTTGGCAAAATGAACGGGAATGGTTCACCATTTATCCTACAAGAAGTATCAGGGAAATTCTCGCTCAGTTTCTTTATCGAGTGCATCCATCAGACTTACAAGAGTTGACAGTAAAATTAAATAATTCTCCTGATTCTTCACTCTCGGGGGTTATAGGATTACCCGATAGATGTCATCGCCATCGTTCAGATTGGGTACGAATAGCAGTAAACGGACGTATAGTTAAATCATCAGAACTCGAAAAAACTATCCTCGGGGCTTTTCATAAAACACTACCGCGCGATCGCTATCCGGTATGTTTCCTACACTTATGTGTTCCCCCAAATCAAATTAACTGGAATCGCAACCCCGCCAAAACAGAAATTTATCTCAATAAACTTGATTATTGGCAAGAACAAATTACTCAATCTATTGACAAAGCACTGAGCATGGATTGTTCCACAATTAAGGAATCTTTGCAGATTGCACGAGTAGGTAAATTGATCAAAGCCGCAGAAGCAAAAAGCGGTTACAACTTCAATCGTAGAAATCTTGAAGAAAATAACGCTTCATTAAAATCGCCAACCGTAATACAAAATCATGAGCAGGGCAATTCCATTTCTTTAAAAGCAGTTGCTCAAATTAACAAAACCTATATAGTAGCCGAACATCCAGGGGGAATGTGGTTAGTAGAACAACATATTGCCCATGAAAGAGTTTTGTACGAACAACTTTGCGAACATTGGCAACTAGTAGAATGCGAACCACCAATAATTCTTTATCAATTATCTCCCCCCCAAATAGAACAACTGCAACGCATTAATTTAGAAATAGAACCATTTGGAGAACAACTTTGGGCAATTCGTCAAGTACCCGCACTTTTACAACAGCGCGAAGATTGCGCCGAAGCAATATTAGAAATTAGCAAAGGAGGCGATTTAAAAACAGCCCAAGTCGCCGTCGCCTGTCGCAGCGCCATTCGCAATGGTACAACCTTGAGCCTGCCACAAATGCAGCAACTACTAGATGACTGGCAACGCACCCGCAACCCCCGCACCTGTCCCCACGGAAGACCAATTTATTTATCATTGGAAGAATCAGCCTTAGCTCGTTTTTTCCGTCGCCATTGGGTTATTGGTAAATCACATGGAATTTA
>JBCCSG010000228.1:0-11924 GCA_039200565.1 Cyanobacteria bacterium P01_D01_bin.50
ATAATTACAACACATTACCACCTCAATTATTTATTTTTTCCCAATCTTTATCCCATCATTAAGCATCTGAATCTGAGTGCCGGGATAGTAGAATTTGAGGATTTGTGAATTTGTCCAACCTAGATTAGCTAGATTTTGAGCGCCAACTTGACTCAAGCCTACTCCGTGCCCCAATCCACCACCGATGAAGGCATATCCCCAAAGTCCAGGTTTTCCTTTGTTAAGCGCTTTTAGGTAAAATAAGGTGCTTCTAGGTGCGAAGAAAGCGCTGCGAACTTCGTCTTTATATAAATGAAAAGTGCCGATATCAGTATTTACAGCTAGTTTAAGGATTCTTCCGCCTTTACTGCGTTGGACTACTTGAATATCCTTAACAGTTTTAAACTTAGCAAAGGGACTGTTTTTTACTTTCAGGAATTTCTGCAATCCCTTAGTGATATTTTCCAAACTACTTTCCCTACTCCAGCGAAACCATTTCTGCTCGCTTTCATTAAATCCTTTGTTCAAATTCATAAACAAACGAAAATTTTTCTCATCCGCCAAGCTTTTCTCGGACAAATTCCAAAAATTCGTTGGTGTATCTACCACAGGTTTCAAATAAGGACGATTTTCTCCATTCCACACGCTGCTAAAAGCCGCAGTTACACCACCAGTTGTCGAAGAGTACAACGCGTCTACTAACTCATTTTTATAAGTTAGCACCATTCCCCTAGTCGCAGCGATCGCCTTATCTGTTTTCTTTGTTGCTCCCTTGAGTCCATAATAAACTTGGCAGTGAGTATCAGCACATAATTGATAATTATCTACTTCAAATCTACGTAAATTGCGCAGAGCATAAGTACGAGCAATAACTGCCTGTGCTTGCATCGCTACTTCAGGGGCATTTGCACCAATCTCATAAGGCACTACTCCACGCAAATAAGTTTCTAATGGAACCTCATTTACTAAAGAATATGTACCGTAAGCATTAGGTTGTAATTGCAACCTTCCAGCATAAAGACGCTTAGTTTTGGATTTTCCGCTTTGATTATTTACCTGAATTAAGTTTTTATCGCTAGTAATTTTCAGATAATTTCGATTGTAGCGGTATCCATTTACTACCCAACTTGCTTGGGGTACCCGACGCAAAACTTTACTATCCACGTATGCCGTTTTTTGACCAGAGGCTTTGACGCTTTTCAACAACAAGCGTCGCAATAAAGGTGTATTATAAACCTCTCTTTTTGCCCACACCTGCCAACGCTCCGGTTGAGCAATTTCTACTTCTATACCCTTCTTACGCCACATTTTGGCACCATCTTCCGCAGTTTCAAAAGTACGAAAGGTTCCTAAAACCAACCGCTCGTCAAGTACTGGCTGCGTTAAGGGCTGCATTGCTGTTTGTATCTTTACAGGCTCTGAAGTTACAAGGGTTTGCAGCTTTTTATCATCTTTAAAAGTTAACTTTAATCTATCGCCTTTCGTCGGCTCCAGTATCAACTCATCATCAGGCTCCGACGCAAATCGCTGCACAATCCCAATCTTTAGTTCAACATCAGAAACCTTCGTCGCCGGCACCGATGCCCCTGTTAGTCCTAATAGACACGAGGTTGTCAGTAGGATATAAGATAAACGCTCTAAGGAAATTTTCATAGAAATTCACAATTAACGGTGCTGCCCCTGCTTCATGGAAATACTTCTAAAAAAACAAATGCAGCTTAATTCTATTTTGTATAAATTGCCTAATGATACCACTAGCAATTTTTTCACAAATCGTCTACTTGCAAGTTAAAGTCATAATGATTATGATTATAGAAAAGGACATAAGAAACAGTGAAAAAGATTATGAAAATAGAAGAGATTCGGTTAGATAGGATAATACGCCCACTTCCCCGTCAAAACGATGCTCCGCAAAGTAGAAGCCTTGATGAAGTAGATAGCAGAAATTGGGTTGCAAGAGCCGATAGAGGTTTTAGTTGAATATTACGGCTTTTCCGGGTGTCATCGCTTGGGGAAACATTCTATAAAAGCCAGAGTACGCAAAGCACCCAAAAGTGTTTTGAAGATGCATTTAGCATGATGGTTGATAGTCGCCATCCTGGGTGACGGGGTTTTAGTCTAACGACGGGAGCAACGCCAACAGGATTTTTCTGATAAAAAGAGCTTGACGGGCACCCTTGATAATTTTTTCTCTTAAAAAAAATTTATGGGAACCCTTGCCACTATCCTGAGCCATTAACAACTACCAACTACCATCTAACATCAAAAAACTGTAAGCAAATATACTATTTTTCAAAAATAATTGAGATATTATCTCAAAACCCTTTACTTTTTACTTGTAGCGGAATTCTCCGCTCAAGAGTCACTTGGGTGTAGGAAAATAGCCTCCGTGGTACGATTGGTGCAAATTAATCGTAATTACGGTGAGGTTTACACTTCCGTTTCGACGGTATGAGTGATTTCCTCTGCCCTAGTGATTTACTAATTTTTAGCATTAGTTGTAGATATTTAAGGTGTAGTGCGATACGCGAAGCGCAATGCCTTGGGCATATAGGGCGAATTCGGCGATTTAGCAATGATTTAATCGCTAATGTAGAGATCTCCGCATTACTAAGTCTTTGTGGTTTATTAAGTTGTGAAGATTTATTTAACAGTGGCGGTGAATTGCTGGGGATTTTCAGATATTACTTCTATGATTTTTGCGCTTATTTAAATTCCGACTAACAGATATTTAATATTCAGAAAAACTCTATTCAATCGGTATAGCAATAATATTTCCTTGCTCAATTTGCGTTCTAATTTCTTCGCTGAAGAGAATCTTGCTTGTATTGCCATATATAATTTTAGCAAGACTAGATTGAGGATCTACATCAATCAATTCTACCCGAGCCAGAGGTAATGTAAATGTGCGAATAACTTCTTTTGTTTGAGGATCTACAACTGTTTTAGTTACTTCTTCAATGACTAACTTCATACCTTTTCGATAGCCATGCCTTGAACCATGATTGAGAACAATATAATCTCCAAAAGTCCCAGCAACAAGAGTTTTAGTAGCACCTACTTTTCTCAAAGTGGATATAAATTTATCGTAGTTTGTATTCAATCTTGCAACAATATGATTGATAGCTTCTTTAGTTGCTAGAGTCATTAAGCTTCCTTCATTTGTTGTTGTAGATTCACGAATTTTTTCTGTAGAATTGGTACTTAGTCTTACGCTGAACTTTGTTCCATTTACATCGTAGATTTCACGAGAGTAACCACTAGTAGTATCAAGAGTATTTCTATAATCGTTATTATTGCTTGCTTCTAGAGTAATCCTAGGTATCAAGGCTTGACTTTCAGAAAAGCTGGTAACACCAGTTTCTGTAAAAGAATCAATTATTTCATTAGTCGCAGTATTTATAATTCTGATATTTAATTCTACATAAGCATTTTTATCACTAGTCTTTTTACCAAAACCCAAAAAACTTCTTCCAGATGTTCGTGTATCAATATCAAATCTAGTAATGGAGCCAATAATAACAGCCTCTACACCAAATTGACTACGAATATCGCACAATTTTCTATCGTCATACAAATTTTTGATTTGAGTTCTTTCAACTACTGTGAAATTATTCTCTTTTGCTAACTTGCTTGCGACAGTGTCAGCGATTCTAGTAATGTTCCCCTCAGAGTTAGATATCGGATGACTATTTATTAAATTAGTTGCAGCAATTGTAATATCAGCAACCGCAATCCTAAGTTTCTTCGTTGCTAATCTAGAAGGAATAGAACAATCTATTTTCTGATTACTTGAAGTCTCTTGCATATCTTGGGCATTTACAGATTTAACACCAGTAATCCCAAAACTTAAAGCAAACAATGAAATGATAACAGACGAGGTAAAGCGACGAACAAAAAAATAATTCATCATCCATCCTCAATAAGTAAATATTGGGTAAGCAGATAATTTTTGTTGCCCAAACTTCAATTTATAATTTGTCCTCAAATCAACTATTAAGTTATACAAAATATTAAAAAAACTTTCCGGATACGAATAATATTTTATAGAAGTTAAATAATTTTGCTTAATCATAATGGACTTATTTTTATTACGAAAAAAGATATTTTATATAGCAGAATAACTGGCAATTTCAACCGCCTTCTGACGGGCACCTATGACTTAAAGGTGGTGCGTGACAGAAATCCTTGACGCTACAAAACTTATAACTACGTACAAAATTTATTAAAGCATCACACACCTTAAAATCTTTTTCCCTCGCCATTTACAGGGAGGGTAGTGGTGGGTTTACAAGATTGTTCAGCCTCATACCGTCAGCCGATAAAATAGAAGACTGTATATTACTTTATAAATTTAAGCGTGCTAACTTCTGAACTGCCAACCATTAAAATCCTCAAGCAACCCACAAATCCAGCTTGGGTAGAATTAGCCATATCTAACTTAGATGCAATACTACTAGATCATTCCCAATGCGAACGTAAAGCAGCATCAGCGGCGATAAACTTTATGTTTCGCTATCCTTCCAATGCCAAAATGGTCAAGGAATTAACTAAAATCGCCAAAGAAGAATTAGAACACTTTGAGCAAGTCAACGAGTGGTTAGACAAGCGGAATATAGCCCTACGCCCCCTGACACCTCCTCCTTATGGTGCCAAACTAAAAGCTCAAATTCGTCCCACTGAACCCAATAAATTATTGGATTCTCTGCTTGTCAGTGCTTTAATAGAAGGTCGCAGTCACGAACGTTTGGGATTATTAGCTACACATTGTCCCGAACCAGACTTAGCTAAGTTTTATAAGGGTTTGATGGCATCAGAAGCGCGGCATTACGGTATATATTGGGTACTTGCAGATACCTACTATGACCGCGAAATTGTCATGCAGAGATTGGATGAATTATCAATCGCCGAAAGCGAAATACTCGCAACCCTGCATCCAGAGCCACGGATTCATAGTTAGGGATTTGATAATTGGGCATAGGGAGAAAAAATTTAAAACTTATAACTCCTTACAACTAACCACTAACAACCATCAACTAACAAATGGTAAGTCTTTATTTTCGAGATTTTTTGATTCGTCAATGGAAACCGAGCGATCGCCATAAAGCTGCATCTGTTATTCACTCTGTATTATCGGAGTATGGCTTGGATTGGGAACCAGATGGCGCTGATAAAGATGTATTGGAAGTAAAAGATTATTACTTAGATAAGGGTGGAGAATTTTGGATAATCGAATACCAAGGTGAAATTTTTGGTACGGGAGCATACTATCCCATCGAACGCGGCGAAAATGCGGTAGAAATACGCAAAATGTACTTATTACCCAAAGCTAGAGGTTTGGGATTGGGGAAATATTTGTTACAACAGTTAGAAGCGGCAATTAGTTGCCGTAGTTTCAAGCAAATTTGGATTGAAACCGCCAGCGTTTTGAGTGAAGCCGTCAAGCTATATGAAACCAATGGTTACAAACCTGCAACGGGAGTAGAAACAGAACGCTGCGATCGCGTTTACTTTAAAGAGTTAGGAGTTAAAACTGAGGAGTGAGGAGTTAAAGCATACAGAGATTTTAAATTTAAACAACGGATGTATTTTTTTAGATTTTCGATTGAGAGTTAAGAGTTAGGGTTGATTTAATGGTCAAAGAAAAATAATTGTGATGAATAAATTTATAATTTATAACTCCTAACTCCTAACTCAAAACTCCTAACTCCTAACTCCTAACTCCTAACTTTTTCCCATGCCCAATTAATTTATTAAAATGCAAATTTGGAAAAGCTTTCTTAATCTTTTTTTACAATCAAATTGTCCTTTATGCCAGCGCCCTACTTCGCAAGAATTTTGTGAATATTGTAATAAACAGTTACAAAAGTGTTGTTTAACAAACTGCTTGTGCAGTAAAGGCAATTCTGTGCCAGTAATTGCTTGGGGTAGGTATGGTGGAACTCTCAAGCGGGCAATTGCTGCGATGAAGTACGACAATCATCCAGAAATTGCTCGTCCTTTTGGTGAATGGTTGGGAGAAGTATGGCTGCAAAATTATGGAAACCAAACTTCATTGATAGTAGTTCCGATTCCGATGCATCCAGAAAAACAAAAACAACGAGGTTTTAACCAAGCAGCACTGATTGCAGAAAGCTTTTGTCAGACAACTGGGCTAAAATTAAAACTAAACGGATTGCAAAGGGTAAAAGCAACTAAGGCACTGTTTGGGTTATCGCCGACTGAGCGAAAAGAAACCTTAACTCAAGCTTTTGAGATAGGAAAAGACTTTCGCAAGCCTCCAAATGTCCCGGTAGTATTAGTTGATGACATCTACACAACGGGTACTACCGTCAAATCTGCTATGGAAACTTTAAGTAAAAGTGGAATTATGGTTTCACAGGTTGCAGCAGTTGCAGTTCCTTCAAAAGCAGAGTATCAAAACAAAGGTGAGAGTTAGGGAAAACCCTTAATATTTGATCGTACCAAAATTGCCGAGTGAGGGAGAAGAAAAGAACTTTATAAACCAGGGGATCTTGGCGTAGTCAACTTTATGGATAATTCGATATTACAAAGCGCGGCAGCAAAAAAGGAAAATTCCCTATTTTCTTAAGAAGGGAGATGTCAAAATAAACCAAAATTAAGATTATTTTTATAGGAAAACTATTTACAATCATGGGTAAGTCGAAAGCGCTGGGTTTGGGACAATTGGGGTTTATTCCTGCGACATTGCTGGCATTAGGTATAAGTACAACAACAGCCTTTGCTCAAGCAAATAAACAAGCTAATAAATTTTATAACCCCATACCTTTACCCGCCACTTATGAAATTACCGATTCCCTGTCCGAAAAAGATATTCCCACAGGACAAGGTGGTTTTGCTCGCGATTACATGGTGAAATTGAACAAAGGCGATAATTTAGCGATTGACCTCTCTTCAGATAGCTTTGACAGTATTATTACACTCCTCGGTACCGATGGTTCAACCATCGCAGAAAATGATGATGGCCCCGATGGTAGTAGTAATTCCCTACTTTTCACCCGTATCACTAAAGCTGGGACTTACATTGTTCGCGTTCGATCTTTCGGAGAAACTGGAATCGGCAGTTTTAAGTTGAAAGTAACCCGCTTGAGGCCAGTTAAATAACGATAAGCACTGGGGGGTAGATAAATTCTAACCACTAACCACTAACCACTAACTCTTAACCTGTCATGGTACTGTTAACTGTTTATTGTCATCGCACAAAGGAAAAGAGCTTCAGTCCATTCTACGACTGCACCGTAGGTATCCCCTGTATGTCCCCCTAATTTATGATTGAACCAAGCACCAGTGAGAAAAGCAAACGTGCTTCCCGCAATTATCATGGTTATTGCCAATGTTAAATCGTGCTTGCTAAACAATAACTTTACACAACTCAAACCCAACAACAACAATACTGGAGGTAAAACATCTTTATAGGAACGAATAGCTTGCTTGTGAAATGCACCTTTACCAGTTGGTTTTAGGTAATCATATCTGGCGATCGCCAATATTTGTCCCCAACGTGCCCATGCACAAGCAGCCATTAGTATTAACCAACGATTTTCTTGTATATCTATCAATGAAGCGGTTTTGAGTAAGACTAAAGCAATAGCAGCCATAGCTCCAAAGGCACCCGTAGCACTATCGCTCATTACTTCCAAACGCCGCTCTTTATCCGTTACTGCTAACCCATCGGCAGTATCCATTGCTCCATCCAAGTGCAGCCCTCCCGTAATCGCAATCCAGCTTACAACCACCAATACACTGCGAGTTAACACTGGTATTCCCAAAAAATTAGCTACAATATCAAATAATCCCAATATTCCTCCAATTATCACTCCTATTGCCGGAGCAAAGCGAGCTACCTCGCCGAACTCTAGCTTATCTATATACGGCATCGGGATAGAAGTGTAAAATATAATACTTGAGATTGCTTTTAAAACTTGATTTTTCCACCACGGATAATGAGCATTCATACCAGTCAAATTAATTACTTAAGTAGCACAAAAATAATGGCACTTTTAATTACCGCACAAATAACAGTATCAAATTTTAAAACTTGAAATAAGATTTACTTGTATGAGAAATTGAGCCAAAAAATTTGTTATGCTTATCTAAGTAGGGAAAAATAGCTCAGTAATATTTATAACAATTTCATGAAGCATAAAAAAATGCATTTTAATCGGTAGTAGTGTTTTTTATATTTTGAAAAAAAAAGGCTAATAATTAATGTCAGCGAGTTTAAGCAATTGCCTCCAAAATCTGATAATTATATATTTATTGCAGGGCATAGATTACCGCACTCGTCATTGGTTATGCAGGCCATAACGTTGTACTTCACCTTTGCTCAAAAAGCTATTTGATTATGAATCACCATCTACCTTCTGCCAAAATACCCGCTCCGTGTATCGTCAACACAGGTATCATCGTAAATAAAATTGATATGCGAAGATTACTGGTGGATTTAGGTCGTGTCCGCTATGCTTACACCCAAGATGGTGAGCCGTGCGGTGAGGGTGAAGGGGATGTGATGGAAGTTTTCGCCAATCCCCGACGCTCCACATTAGTTGCTAATCATGCTCTTTATTTAAACGTTCATAGTTTCGACTATTTAGAACTTCAGCAATCCCCCGAAAAGGAAGCCTGTTTTGATTTAGTTACTGAAGGTATGCGTCTGCGATTGATTCCCCTTTCTACTCCAATGCAGGAGCGACAAGAGCGTTGTTGGAATACTAGCGCCATTGAAGCAATGATGGAGCAGGTGCTATCGGCAAAATGGGATGCGGAAATTGATGATGATAGTTCCGATTTGTTCTAAATTTGGTTTAATAAGTTAAATCATTAACAGAACTGTCTCGGTATTCTTCATTTTGAGTGCAAACTTTTCATTCCAATGTCTTGGTAAGTGTAGCAACACTTCAGCCCGTGCTGGGATATTTTCTACGCCTCATGGTGTGGTAGAAACCCCACGTTTTATGCCGGTGGGAACCCTGGCAAATGTAAAAACCATGACTCCAGCCCAATTAAAGGATACTGGAGCGCAGATGGTGTTATCAAATACTTATCATCTCCATCTACAACCGGGCGAGGCGATTGTAGCAGGCGGAGGTGGACTGCATAAGTTTATGGGCTGGGATAAACCGATGCTTACCGACTCCGGTGGATTTCAGGTTTTCAGCTTGAGTGAAATGCGTAAAATTACTGAAGAAGGAGTAAGTTTTCGCTCTCCTCATGATGGAAAAATTATAAATTTAACGCCAGAAAAATCAATAGAAATTCAAAATACTTTAGGTGCGGATGTGATCATGGCATTTGATGAGTGTCCCCCTGCAACAGCGAATCGCCAAGAAGTAGAAGCTGCAACAGATCGTACCTATCGTTGGTTATTGAGATGTCAAGAAGCGCATAATCGTAGCGAACAAGCATTATTTGGGATTGTACAGGGTGGCATTTATCCTGATTTGCGTAGTAAAGCTGCAAATGCTTTAACCAAGCTAGATTTACCGGGATATGCCATTGGTGGAGTAAGTGTCGGAGAAGAGCCAGAATTAATTCACAAAATTGTTCGAGAAACAGCACCTTTATTACCCGCCCAAAAGCCACGTTATTTAATGGGTGTGGGTACACATCAAGAAATGGTATTGGCGATCGCTTCGGGGGTAGACTTATTTGATTGTGTAATTCCAACTCGCTGGGCTAGACACGGTACGGCGATGGTAAAAGGCGAGCGTTGGAATATCAAAAATGCCAAATTTCGTGAAGATTTTACTCCCCTTGATGAAACTTGTCCTTGCTACACTTGCCAAAACTTTACTCGTGCTTATTTATCGCATCTGATACGCGCACAGGAGATTTTGGCTTATACATTATTGAGCATTCACAATATTACCGAATTAATTAGGTTTACCCAGAAGATTCGGGAAAGTATATTAAATGATACCTTTACCACAGACTTTGCTCGTTGGTTGAAGTAACTTGATAGGTAAAGAGCACACTAAATTAGAGCTATATATACCAATTATTTCTCACACATCCATGACAGCAAAAATTGCCAATTCAGATAATCCCTTGCTCAAATGTTCGGGTTTGCCTCCTTTTACAGAAGTAAAACCAGAACATGTAGAACCAGCTTTAAATCAATTAGTCTTAGACTTAAACGAAGAACTTACTCAATTAGAAGCAAATGTAAAACCCACTTGGAGCGGTTTGGTAGAACCTTTAGAACTGATAACCGAACGTTTGACTTGGAGTTGGGGTATAGTTAGCCATTTGATGGGCGTGCAAAATAGCCCCCAATTACGTCAAGCTTACGAAACTGTACAACCCCAAATCATCGGGTTTTCTAACCGAGTTAGCCAAAGTAAACCCATTTATAACGCTTTTAAAGCAATGGGAGAAGGGGATATTTGGAATACTTTGGATTCAGCACAACAACGAATTGTGCAATCCGCTATTCGCGATGCAGAACTTTCTGGCATTGGTTTAGCTGGTGTTGCGCAAGAACATTTCAACGCCATTCAAATGGAAATGGCAGAACTTTCTACAAAGTTCTCAAATCACGTGTTGGATGCAACCAAAGCTTTTAGTTTGACATTAACAAAACCCGAAGAAGTCGAAGGTTTACCCCCAAGCTGGCTGAGTTTAGCAGCGCAAGCAGCAAGAGATGCAGGTGAGGAAAATGCTACCCCAGAAAATGGCCCTTGGCGCATCACCTTAGACATTCCCAGTTATGCTCCTTTCATGCAGCACAGCAAGCGGCGAGAATTGCGCGAACAGTTATATAAAGCCTTTGTCTCTCGTGCATCAGCGGGAGAATTGGATAATAAGCCGATAATTAAGCGTATTTTGGAGTTAAGACAAGAATTAGCCGAGTTACTCGGATATCAAAACTATGCCGAGGTCAGTTTAGCTAGTAAAATGGCTCCTAACGTCGAAGCGGTAGATAAACTATTGGAAGAATTACGCCGCACCAGTTATGATGCCGCACAAAAAGAACTTGAACAACTCAAAGAATTCGCAGCCAGCAAAAATGCCCCAGAAGCGTCTGATTTAAAAAACTGGGATACCAGCTTTTGGTCAGAACGTCAACGGGAAGAGAAGTTTGCTTTTACACAAGAAGAATTGCGTCCTTATTTCCCCCTTCCCCAAGTACTCGATGGCTTATTCGGATTAGTAAAACGATTATTTAACGTTAGCGTCACTCCTGCTGACGGAAAAGCACCAGTATGGCACGAAGATGTCCGCTATTTTCAAATAGCCGATGAAGCAGGTACTCCCATAGCTTACTTCTATTTGGACCCCTACAGCCGTCCTGCAGAAAAACGCGGCGGTGCATGGATGGATACCTGTCTCAATCGCCGTCAAATTAACGAAGACGGTAAAGCAGATATCCAGTTACCAGTTGCATATTTGATATGCAACCAAACCCCACCAGTAGATGATAAGCCAAGTTTAATGACCTTCACGGAAGTAGAAACCGTCTTCCATGAATTTGGACACGGTTTGCAGCATATGCTTACCAAGATAGATTATCCCAGTGCCGCAGGTATTAATAATGTAGAATGGGATGCCGTAGAATTACCCAGCCAGTTTATGGAGAACTGGTGTTACGAACGTCCGACTTTAATGGGAATGGCGAAGCATTACGAAACCGGCGAACCTTTGCCAGAGCATTATTATCAGAAACTTGTAGCAGCACGAAACTACATGAGTGGTAGTGGCATGTTGCGTCAGTTGCACTTTAGCTTGCTCGATATAGAATTACATTACCGTTATCGTCCTAATGGTGACGAAACTCCCGAAGATGTACGCAACCGCATCGCCAAGAATACAACTATATTGCCGCCACTCCCCGAAGATAATTTTCTCTGTGCATTTGGACACATTTTTGCTGGGGGATATGCCGCAGGTTATTACAGCTACAAATGGGCTGAAGTTCTCAGTGC
>JBCCSG010000229.1:0-11887 GCA_039200565.1 Cyanobacteria bacterium P01_D01_bin.50
CAGACGATACGCCAACGGCGGTCGCTACAAGAACCCCGCAGCCAACGGAAGCGTCGAAAATGGGAGCTACTACCGGCTTGCCGCGATGCCCGAGTTCCGTCGGGCCAAGCGACACCTGGAGGCGGTCGTCGACGCGGCCTCCAAAGTGCGCTGGCCGCTTCATTAGCAACGAGGTTGCCACCTCTTGCCGTCTTGATCAGGTTATAAGCCATCATGAAAACACCAAGGACGTAAATAGAACCACCGATCGCCCGTAAGCGATACATCGGCATGATCTGCGTCACGGTTTCCAGGAAATTGCGATACTCGAGGTAGCCATCTGGCTGGAAGGCTTTCCACATCAAACTCTGCGTCCAACCTGCCCAGTACAATGGTACGACGTAGAACAGGATACCCAAGGTTCCAATCCAAACGTGTGCATTCGCCAAGCGGACACTGTGTAGTGGCGCAACCCGAAGGGGGAGATGGGGAGATAGGGTGATGAGGAGATGGGGAGATGGTAAGCCACTGCGTTGGGCGGGTTCCCAAGGCAGCGCGTTGCGGAGGTTCCCTCCGTTGTAGCGACTGCCGCCGACTTGTAGCAAGTGGCGCAATCCGAAGGGGGAGAAAATTAAAATTATTAACTCCTAACTCTTAACTCCTAACTCCTAACTCATTACTTCCAACCTCTTATTAGCAATTATAAAATTATCAGAAGGAGAACAATATGGCTCACAAGAAAGGAACGGGTAGTACTCGTAACGGACGCGACTCTAATGCTCAACGTCTTGGTGTAAAACGCTACGGCGGTCAAACTGTTCGCGCTGGGAATATTTTGGTGCGTCAACGCGGTACTAAGTTTCACCCCGGTAATAATGTTGGCATCGGTAAGGATGATACTTTGTTTGCTTTGATTGACGGTATTGTAGCTTTTGAAAGAAAAGGCAAAAGCGGTAAGAAAGTAAGCGTTTACACTGGTGCAACTGAGCCTTCCTCAGCTGCTGTTGCTTCTTAAGCGCGATCCAAATATATGACTATGGGACGGGTAAAATACCCGTCTTATTTTCTGTATTTAGCCGTAATTGATCGTAACCGCAGCCTTAATGCTGTTTCACAGATTAGTTACCCAATCCACATATCCATCAAATAAACTGTTTAAATAAAAAACCTAACATCAAGCCTGTTATTGAAAACACGCAGGTAAGACAAAAGGCTTGTATTTCTAGAAAACCGGCTGTTTGGAAATCTAATCGGACTAAAATAGTTGCGCTAATAATTAGCATCATATCCAGAAATGTTCGGAAACGAGCAAAAATCATAAAGAATAAAAAAGCACTTAAAACGGCGAGTCCAAAAGATTTTAACTTTGTGTTCAATAAAACGCGAATAAATTTGCTAGTTGCAGACCAAGGAGTAGTTAAGACCCCAATCAAAAATAATAAACCAATGACAATTAGGAACCATGCAAATATCGACAGATTTTTTTGAGATAATATCCACCCAAATACACTGTAAGTAAGCACTAGAATTGTCAAGGAAACCCAGGGAAGCTTTTTGATAATAGATATCATATTTGGTTACGACCTAGGTCGTAGGGGAAGTGGTATACACTCGTAACTAAGGTTACAATTTACGTAAAAACTACAGGCTTTAAATTCTCTATAAATAGCGCAGACCTTAATATGGTATTTTTATACATAAAAATACTGTTTTATATGTAATAATGTTTTAGTTTAAATTAATGTTCGGTCCCTTGTATTTAAAATAAGTTAACTTGTGGTGAATATAATAAGCGGCTCAGAAAGCAAAATACGGCTGCGTAAGGGCAAGCAAGTGGTAAATTAATAAAATATAAAAAATATTCAAGCGGATTGAATATCAACTCGCGAACCCAGGTAAGAAAATTATGGCATTTGATGATATAGCTACAGAAAAACTTGACAATTAATTTTACTTCAGGTTTTGTCTATGATGCCGTAAACTATTACTCTATTGTCGGTATTAAGGCACAGGAGGAATGTCTAATTGACTGCTAAAACAAGATTTGATTCAAAATTATTTAAATATGTTCTTAAACATTTGTAAACTTATATCAGCGAAATTGCGGTCTATCATATCTTGTTAAGGGATTATCATGCGAGAATCTGTGATTGCGGAGCGGGTTTGCCTTATAAGTCATATTTCGGCAAAGGTGTTTGGACTTATAGGTATTATGTTGGTCATACCTCACGCCAAAATGATTTTGAATTTTGGAGACGTTGGACAAACAGCCATGCAATTAAGTATGGCTAACGGTGGCGTGGTAGATATTATCTTTGGAATAGTAGCCGTCTCCATTTACACATGTAGGGTATTGGGATGGCAGACTTGGCTGGGTTTCTTAGTGCCTTCAGTTTTAATATCGGTAGGTAGCGAATTGCTGGGAACCAGTACTGGATTTCCTTTTGGGGATTACACTTATCTAAGTGGGTTGGGTTATAAAATTGGCGGATTAGTTCCGTTTACCATTCCTTTATCCTGGTTTTATGTGGGTTTGTCAGCTTACTTAATTGCTAGAAGTGGTTTAAGGGTAGCTGAAAAACCGACTTTGATTCGCCATATCGGCGCGATCGCCATTGGTGCTTTACTCTTCACAAGTTGGGATTTCGCTCTTGAACCCGCTATGAGTCAAACTGCTCTTCCTTTTTGGTATTGGGAAACCCCGGGAGATTTCTTCGGAACACCTTACCGAAACTATGCTGGATGGTTTGGTACTAGCGCACTGTTTATGAGTGTTGCAGCTTTGATATGGAGAAATAACCCAATTAAATTATGGCGCAATCAATTAGTTTTACCTCTAATTGTTTATTTGAGTAATTTTCTTTTCGCTGCGGGGTTAAGTCTGGGAGATGGTTTCGTTATCCCAGTGACTTTAGGTTTAATTTTGGGTGTTGTTCCATCTGTAATTTTATGGTTGAAAAGTGCAGTGGCTCCAGAATCTTATTCTGATAGTATGGAAAATTCAACTTCAGAAGTTGCGGTTGCTTCTCTCAAAGTTGCTGTAAAGTAACGATGCAATATATTGGTCAATAATGCAGGATCTGTTAAGCGGTATCTCGCTTTTAATTCTACTTATTCAGGTGCCAGCAGTATTTATTCTGCTGTCGCGTCTACTAAAGGGAGCTTTACGTCAACCTCCGATTCAACCCCAAAGTCCAACTCCAGAACTTTTGGGGACGGTTAGTGTAGTTGTTCCTACTCTCAACGAAGTCGAACGTATTAGCCCCCTACTAACTGGCTTAAGCAGACAAAGTTATGAAGTTCGGGAAATCATCGTTGTAGATAGTAATTCTCAAGATGGTACACCCGACTTGGTAAAAGCAGCTATTGAGAAAGATCCCCGCTTTCGCCTAATTACGGACGATCCCTTACCACCAGATTGGGTGGGTCGTCCTTGGGCTTTACACAATGGCTTTCTGAATATTTCTCCTAATAGTGAATGGTTTCTGGGAATGGATGCGGATACTCAACCTCATCCTGGTTTGGTTGCTGGTTTAGTTAAAGCTGCATTATCAGGAGATTACGATCTAGTTTCCCTGTCTCCTCGATTCATTCTTAAATATCCTGGTGAATCTTTGCTTCAACCAGCGCTGTTAATGACGTTACTTTATAGATTTGACTCTGCTGGTGTAAATACGCAAGCATCAGAACGAGTAATGGCTAATGGACAGTGTTTTATCTGTCGCCGTTCGGTTTTAGAAAGCGTAAATGGTTATACCAGCGCCAAAGGTTCATTTTGCGATGATGTCACCTTAGCAAGACAAATCGCTGCAACTGGGTTTAAAGTAGGTTTCCTAGATGGATCGAAAGTGCTGAAAGTACGGATGTACGAAGGCGCAAAAGAAACCTGGAAAGAATGGGGAAGAAGCCTCGATCTCAAAGACGCATCCTCCCGCGCTCAAATTTGGGGTGACTTATGGTTACTCCTATCAGTGCAAGGTTTACCCCTAATAATCGCACTTATCTTAATATTCCTTTCTCCCCCTCCCCCCCTCTCCCCCTCCCCCCCTCTCCCCCTCTTCTTCTCCCCCCCTCTTCTTCTCCTATCCCTGAACCTATTTTTATTGCTAATTCGTTCAATGATGCTTTTAGCAATAGCACCCTCATACGATTTTAAGCAAAGCAAAGGGGGCTGGTTATTTTGGTTTTCACCAATAGCAGACCCCTTAGCGGTTTTGCGAATTTTCCTATCCGCCTTCCGTACCCCGAGAGAATGGCGAGGACGAGAGTATGGTTGAGGGATTGAGGGATGGGGAGATGGTAAGCCACTGCGCTGGCTTAGGTTCCCAAGGCAGCGCGGCGTGCGCGGAGGAACACGCACCGTTGTAGCGACTGCCGCCGACAGTCAGGCAAATGGCGCAATCCGAAGGGGGAGATGAGGAGAAAATTGAAATTATTAACTCCTAACTCCTAACTCCTAACTCCTAACTCCTAACTATTATTCTCCTTCACCATCGTCAATTTTATCGGCGCGTTCGAGTTCCCAAAGAATTTGATTACCTTCGCGTCGTACTCGCGAAACTATCCAGTTTCTCCAGCGCCATTGGTCTCCACGACTAGTTACTGCACTAGCGTGGACGTTCATTAAGTCCGCTAGTTCGGAACTTGTGATTAAGTAGCCTTTTGCGGCTATTTCGTCCGCAATGCGAAGAGTTTCAACTAAACTGCGGAGTTGCGAAACTCTTGTTTCACGTGGTAGGTCTTCGTTTTGCAAAGTAGCAGAAGCGCTAGATGATTCCATAGTATTTGTATTGTTTGTGTCCGACTCAAGACTACTATTATGTATCTTTTTGTTAATTATTGTTGGCTGAATGTGGGATTTAGATGTAGATGATACCCCAACTGAGGCTTTTTGTTCTAAATTTACATCACTAATACTTATATCCACAATTTGCTTTAGTGATGGTATTTTCCCTGTAGCAAAAGCACGAGCGATTTGGTCGCAACGTTCGTTACCTATATTACCAGCATGACCGCGAACGTGTTGCCATTTAATTTGTTGATTGTTGAGATTATCTAGAATTTGCAATAAGTCTTGGTTAAGTACGGGTTTTCCATCGGATTTTTTCCAACCTTTGCGTTTCCATCCTTTTACCCACTTTGTGACACAATTTATGAGATATTCGCTGTCAGTGTAAAGGGTGATGGGTTTGCTTTGTCTGGAGGATTGCAGA
The DNA here is from genome assembly GCA_039200565.1 of Cyanobacteria bacterium P01_D01_bin.50. Lineage (GTDB taxonomy): Bacteria > Cyanobacteriota > Cyanobacteriia > Cyanobacteriales > Nostocaceae > Rivularia. The sequence continues at coordinate 5,193 of JBCCSG010000229.1, forward strand.
AATTTCAAAGCAGCGATCGCGGCTTGCATTTCCATTCTGTTGTTTGTGGTTTGTGTAGATGCATCACCAAGTTCGTGAATTGAACCATCATCAAAATAAACAACAACGCCCCAACCTCCTGGGCCGGGATTGCCAGTACAAGCGCCATCGGTATATATACTTTGAATTTTAGGTTGAGAATACATAGTTAACATTTTAACTCGCGCACATACGAGAACTTAACTACGACACGGTTAATGATGTTGTAGCAAGTTTTTGTCGCAAAAAGAGGTAAAAAGCTCTAATTGCAACGAGTAATAAACGTTATCACGTTTAAGCGCGAGGATGTAACAAGAAAATAATTTTTAATAATTTATTAAGTTTATTTTTATTTTCTTTTCAGTTTCTTACACGGGAAATTGCGAAATTTAAATAAGCGACAATGATGACGAGAGTCTATATACATATTGCTATTGCAGTTTTTAGGCTGAGCGACGGCTCCTTGCCGAAATATTAAAGCAACTAAAGGGGGCGCGCTGAATATCAAACTCCAGACAAAGACTGGTGTCGTTATGAAGGATAAGTCTTTATAGGATGTAATTGGAGGTTGTTTGGCAGAGATTGCAGTAGCGGTTAACCCACTCATCGCAAATCCAATACCTGCAAGGGCGATAGCTATATCCAGGGAACGTTTTAATTACTTGCTTTAGCTCATTTACCTCACCTTAACCCTCTCTTTATTAAGGAGAGGGAGCAATACGGCGGATTTTATAAGTAACCGACAAGAGTAAGTCTGCTTTTTTTAAGAGGATTAAAGTTACCAGTCTATATAGTCATTGTGTCCGTAAGGACATACATCTTGCTCGCACTACATAACACTTGTTTTTTCCGCAGGAATTACTATACATTGTCAGGTTTTCCATTTTTCCCTTCTGATAATTTTGGCGTTGCTCAATCTAGATATAAATTTAAATGTCTCGACAAGATATACCGTGTCGAAACATCAGTTTCGGTTATTCCACAAGTCAATTATCGGAACAGTATTACTCCCCATCCCTTCATCTCCACATGTTAATCAAACATGATCGTGTCCCCACAAACCTTTAGAATCCCTCGGAGATCTAAAGGTAAGTTGTAAACGTTTTGGTCCGTGGAATACAATATTATTTCCCCATTCAATGGAATCTTCTTTTAAACGCAAATCAGGCAATCTATTTATTAAAGTATTTAAAGCAATCGTTACTTCAGCACGAGCCAGAGTTGAACCCAAACAGAAATGAATACCGCTACCGAAACCGGCATTTTTAACTAATTCGCGTTGAATATTTAATTCCGAGGCATTTTCAAACTGTTCTCGATCTCGATTCGCCGAGCCTATTATTAAACCAACGCTATCGCCGCGTCGTATTAGTTTACCCCCAATTTCAATATCTTCATAGGCCCAACGACTAACCATTTGCACCGGGCTGTCATATCTGACTAATTCTTGTATCGCTGCTGGCATTAACTCTGGGTGCGATCGCAATAATTTTAGTTGTTTGGGATGACGCAATAAAGCCAACATTCCCTTACTGATTAAATTAACTGTAGTTTCATGCCCTGCGGTTAATAAATGAATGCAGGTTGCAAGGATTTCTTCATCGTTGAGTTTATTTCCTTCATCCCGTGCCTTTACTAAAGCAGTAATCAAATCCTTACCTGGCTCTATATGTCGCTTGGTAATTTCCTTTTTAAAGTATTCTATAAATCCTTGTGTAGCGGCTTCGGCTTGTTCATAAACTTCCGGAGATGGTGTCAGACTCGAAGCGCTGGCATGTTGTAATGCTAAAGCCCATTCACGGAATAGAGGACGATCTTTTGGATCTACTCCCAACATATCTGCTATGACCATAATCGGTAAAGGGAAAGCAAAGTCTTCAACTAAATCCATCTCTCCTTGAAGATGAATTCTATCCAATAAACAATCAGCTATTCCGATAATTGCGGGACGAATATTCTCCACCATTTTGGGAGAGAAAACCTTATTAACAATTGTTCTTAATCTTGTATGGGTGGGTGGATCGCGGAAAACCATCCAATTACTCACCATAGAACTAAAACCGCGATAAGCTTTTGGTACTGGTGCACCTTCACCATCATCTCTAACTTTACTAGCTTCCCGACCAAATTTTGGACTTTCCATTACCTTCATCACATCCTGGTAACGAAACAGATACCAAGCACCATCTAATTTAGGATTTGCAGAAAGTCCCCAATGTACCGGATCTTCTTTTCTATAGCGATTATAGAATGTGTAGGGGTCGCTAATAAATTCTTTTACAAATGGATTTAATCTTTCGATTGTAGAAATAGACATTTTCACCCACTGAGATTTTTTTGGTTATTTATTAACTTAGGGGTAAAGGATTTTGAGTTATGCAGTGTGGATTTTTTTATATTCCTAGTGGTGCGCCAACCCAAAATTACCGAGTGAGGTGGAAGAGGGGGAGATTCAAACCCCGCATAGCAACATGCCAGACTACTAGAAAACAATGTAGAGAGGCGATATATATAAATGTAGAGAAGCAATATCTCGCTTCTCTACAAGGTTTTATGGTTATGTATGAATATTTAAAAAATATGTAATTGGTAATTAATAATTGACATTTTTGCGATTACCAATTGTATTGATTTCATATATGCTATGCTTTGCGAGATTTAGAATTAATTAACAAGCTGAACAATACGATCGCGATCGCAATCACAGCAACTCCGACATAGCAAACTCCTTGTATTCCAGCAACTCCGAAGATGATTCCTGCGAAAACTGGACCGATAGCTCTGCCGATAGATTGAATTGTAACGTTGACAGACATAAAACCGGCGCGAAATTCCTCAGGAGCAAGCTTAGCTAAGGAACCTTGAAGTGAAGGAAATGCTAGGGCTTCAACTATACCTACCAGAAGGCAGGGAATGACAAGCATCGGGATTGAATTCACACTAGGAATGATGCATAAAGCTATCGAGAAGATAATCAAAGAGATTTGAATTAATCTGACTTCCGATACCTTACGAGCAAATAACCCAATTAAGAAAGAGAAAACTGTTAAAGATATGGCATTTGTCGTCAAAATAATACCAATTACCGCACTTGAAGCACCCAATTTACTTTCTGCCATCACCGGAGTAAAGGTATAAAACCCTCCGAATTGTACCATGAATAAGGCAATTATCACTAGAAAAATTGCTAAAACTTGACGATTTTGAATACTTTTAACTATATTTTTCACATAATTTCCGAATTCCAACTTTTGAGTATTCTTTTCTCTCTTGGGCAATTTAAGTTTTAGTAACACCAATAATGCAACGGGAACTGCTAATAGTGATAGTACGAAAGGATATCGCCAACTGATGCCTGCTAATATCCCTCCCAAACTAGGATAAATTGTTGAACCAATACCAATGGCTACAGAATTGACTGCCATCGCCGCAGTTAGTCTTTTTCCACTATACAAACTACTAATAATTGAGAGTACTAGAGCTTCTAAAGGAGCAGCACCAATTCCTTGTAAAATTCTCCACTCGAGAAGAGAGCGAAAGCTTGGTGCAAACGCACATAAGGTACCACCAAGAGCGAATAGGAGTAAGGAAGGAATTAGAACTTTTTTAAAGCCAAAATTGTCTGCTAAAAATCCAAATATTGGAGTTCCAATTGCAACTGGAATTAAATAGGCTGCCATGACTAATCCCGCTTGTGAGGGCAATATATTTAATCCTTTGGCTATAGTTGGAAGAATCGGACTAACACTGAATAAAGGTAGAATTGCAATCATCGTCATACTGGCAACTATTAAGAGATTTTTATCTTGAAAAATGTTGCCTTTTGATTTATCCTTATCTTTACCTGCTTGGGAATTAATTGGTGTTGATGATGATGTAGTCATTCTCTTGCTAAATATCGTTTGTTTGCTTCACTATTCGTTTTTAGGAAAACTCGAATTTAGCTTATGCACAAGATGATGACTTTTTGCTCTCGAATTGTAAAAATTCTCTTATATTAGAAGATAAATATGGAGCAACTTCACAACCAATTTCCTATTAGAACATAAGGTGCCCAGAAATATGGACGATTTTCTTGCTTCAAAATAGCTATTTGAGCGCGTTGCAATGCTTCGGCTTTAGTGGATCGATCATCCAAATGTCGGTATAATTCACCCATAAAGTTGCGAGTTGATTCATCATCTACTGGCCACAATGTTGCGATGGTGCTTCGTGCGCCAGCCCTTACTGCTACTCCAGCTAATCCCAAAGCTGCACGTGAGTCTCCGCTAGCAGTTTGACAGGCACTGAGCACGAGTAATTCAATCGCTGTCGATCTGTTTGTATCCCTGACTCGTAGTAAACTATCTAACTCTTCAATCTTCAGTTTGTCTCGCCAAATTGTAATATAGGTTTCTTCGGGATCAGAACTAAACTGCCCGTGAGTTGCAATATGAACTACAGAAAAAGGATTTGATTGAATTTCATTTTCCAGATTGTCTCTAGTCAACTCTTGATTTAAGAGTTTTTCACTTGTTTTTATTTCAGACTTGACTTGTTCTAACTCCTGTTGCACATTTGGGAGTTGAGGATATGATTTACCTTCAATGGTTTGTTCTTCCTCGATTCCGGCAACTAAAGCATTTAACTGCACAGTTTTTAAAGGTTTGGGTTCGACAAGTTGCAAGCTAGGAGTTAAAGCGATCGCATATTTTTCTATCAGATATTTCTGCTCTTGCTTGTCATAAAGAACAGCCATTGGGATATTCCGCAAATAACCATCTAGTACAAACACTAGGCTTTTTATACCTTTATTTACTAAAGTTGGTTCAATATCTTCGATCAACCATTCATACAACTCTTGTGACTTCTGCCTAACTTGAAACTCCTGAGTAGCATCAGGCAAATATTCCTGTAATTGTTCTAAATTATTTTCTAATTTATCTCTAGATATTGGTTGAGTTGTGCGATAAAGTTGATTTTCTCCTGCTAACTTGGTAATAATTTCTAATCGGTCTTCTAAAATAATCGGATAGATAACAGCTGTGGATTTTTGGTTGTCTACCAATTCGTCAATCTCTACTTTTGGTAGTACGCAAGGGGAACGAAAGAAGTCATTTAGTTCTGCTAATTGGAGAGATTCGATTACTTGACGGGCTTCAACCAGAGTTTCTAGTTTTCGATCGGTATTTTCCCCAGGTTTCAACAGTAAATCAACATACTTTCGATATACTGGTTCTACGCTTTCGCGGAAAGAAAACTGCACGTCGGAATTAATCCCAGCAAAATCTTGGCTGAGGGAATTAAGAGCCTTATAAGCTCTATTATAAGCTGCTGTTGCTTCTGGGATATTTGATTGCTGTTGAAGTATTTTCCCCCGGAGCCAATGCCATTGATATGCAATATCTCGAGCATCAATGGATTCGGCTTTCACCAAAGCTTGTTGTGCAAGGATTTGGGCTTCAGATAATTGTCCGATTTGTTCGTACAGTTCCCCCAGACTACCCAAAGCATAAGATTCACTTCGTTCGTCTTTTAAATTTTGAGCCATTTGTACGGCTTGTGCTAGCATCCGAGCAACGTTTTCGACCTTAATATCAGATTTTATCATTTTGCTCAGGCTCTGGGCAAAATTAATCCGGATATTAACAGCAGTACGAGAAGGAGGTAAGTTGTCTATCTGAGACTTTATTTCGGGTAATAACGCTTTCGCTTTGGTAAATTTCTGTTCTTTTTCTTCTTTTTCCTCTACCTCTACCAATAACCTTAATTGATTTAATTGAGCTTGGAGACGTAGGTTAGGAATTATAGATGCAGTTTTCGCTGCTTGTTGATAGTATTCAATTGCTGCTTTTGTGTATTTCTCGACACCCTTAGAGTTACCCAAACTCAATTGTGTATATCTTTGAGCCAGGGCTATATTACCTAAACTAAGTAAAGCATTACTTTCAATGTTTACATCTTTTACTGACCTTGCAAATTCTAAACTTTTGTTTAATATTTCCTCCGACTTACTGAAATCACCCAAAACTTGGAGAACATTTCCTAAGCTCAGCCATCCTTTAGCTTGAAGAGAAGAATTTGGTTGCTTTTCAAGAATTTCTGTTAGCGAGTCTAAGGTATCCCTTGCTTGCAAATAATTTCCTAAACTTTGCATTGCTTGGGCTTGATTAATGCGATTTTGTATCAGTGCAAATGTATCATCTAACTGCTGATAAATTTTAGCTGCTTCTTGCCAAGTGCCCAAGGCTGCTTCAGTTTGTCCCCGTGCTAATTCCAAACCTCCTCGAACATCTAATGCCCTCGCGGCGACTTGTGCCGAATTTTCTAGAGTTCGCAATATTTCAATACTTTGTGTCACAGCCTCTTGTGCTTCTTGCCATTTTCCTAATCGCTGGTAAGCAAGTGAAAGATTGCTCCTAGCTATAGCTTCGTTTAATTTATCATTATTTTTTTTGAATTCAGTAATTGCTTGGTTTAAAATTTGTACAGCCTTATCGTACTGTCCTTCTTGATAAAGTTCTTGGCTTTCTTTTAAAAAACTAGAACTTTTGGTTGAATTAACAGCAAGTATTCTCGACGAAACAGAAGATGGTAAGATTTGGGATTTTACAAGGGCTACCGTTAAGTAATTAGATGAATCAAAAAAATACGATAAATATATGCAAAGGAATGTAGTGAATAATGCTAGTAAAAAA
>JBCCSG010000230.1:0-11776 GCA_039200565.1 Cyanobacteria bacterium P01_D01_bin.50
TAAAGTTTGATCATCAACGATTACCTGTTTGTGAAATAATCGTTTCATATCTTCCACAGGTTTCCCTTGTTTATAATCGGGACCTTGGATAGAATTAAAAACCTCTAAATTTACATCTTCAGGAGGATGCAAAGGTAAATTGTCAGTTGGTTGAAAGTTATTATTCTCGTTCATGTACAAATTTTAATGTATAAAAAACTCCCTTGTATTTTATGCTTCACAAGGGATAACTGTAATTTCAGATATATTTTTAAAAATAAACAGACAGGATGCCTGTTTCAAAAGAATTAATCATGGTTTTAACTTTTGACTTATGCGTTCCCCGAAGGGGTTCCCGTAGGGTAGCGGTTGACTTTTCCTTGTATTTTTATTTTATATCAAGTCCGGCTAATTGCTTATTATATAGTCGAAGGTTTTATGGGATTACTCCTTACTCCTTCTTTCTATCTCTTCTGTTGTTACACCTCCTTTTTTAACTACACTATGAATATCTGAATTTAGTACCTCTTTTTTTTGTTTTATTTGCAAGTCTTTTAGTGTATTTTCTTCTACTATCTACAAATTTCAACTCTTCACTGAAAGGTTTTTTAAATTTATCACATTTAAATTATCGGGCACTCTTGTAGTTTATTTATTTCTAAAAATCCGGCGTTGCTTTCTCACAGGTAAATCTTTAATTATGTATCTATGATTTTGATGTAATCTATGAATTTTTATTCCACAACAACGACAAATACAATCCTCTTCCCTCTCTTCCCCCTCTCTATCCTTACCCAGCAATTTTGGCTTAGTCGAATACTAGCGCTTCTAACCAAGACTGTAAATCAGCCATACTGCTAAAATCAAGCAAGGCTTCTCCAAGATTTTCTAATTGCTCTAAATTTCGTCTTTCACATCTTAATTTGCACTTGGATCAAACTCAGGTGTTATTTTTACTGACGGTGAACCAGTAAACATTACACCCCAGTTAAATGAAAATCCCCAGCGATTGGGTGATTTAACTCGATTTTTCGAGCCAATACTGATATAAGGTGCAAAATTGTTGGCAAATGAAGCTTTCACCTTTGCAGAACCTAATTAGTCCTTATTACCGAACATTATCAAGTGGCTCCAATGTTTATGAACTTAATTATAAACTTCCTCTGAATGCTGATGATAGTACTTTACAGCTGAGAGGTTCATTTAACGATAACAGAGTTATCCAGGATGATTTTAAAGACTTGGATATCGAAGGAGAATCAGAATTCTATGAAATTAGTTATCGTCACCCATTAATGCGTTCGACCAGCGAAGAATTTGCTTTATTAGCTGATTTTACCATTTAGAATGGCAAATTTTCCGTAGCAAGGATTCCATCTATTGAGGATAGTCGTACTCGCGTAATTAAGTTGGGACAAGACTATTTAAAGCACGATAAATAGGGCGCTTGGGTAGTGGGATCGCAATTTAGCATGGGTACTGGCTTATTCGATGCGACTAAAACTTCTGAGTCCACTGCAGATGGTCAGTTTTTCAGTTGGTTAAAATTTGAGGTAAGCTATTACCGAAAGGCGGAAGTCAACCGTTAGTTTGGTTGACTTTCCCTTTATTTTAATCCTGAGCAAGAGATGCCTTCAACATTTTGACAATATTTGGATAACCGTTAAATTCTGCAAGCATTAAAGCGGTATAACCACCTCGATTTTTCAAATTGATATCCGCATTAGCTTTCAGTAAAACTTCTACAATTTTGACATAACCTAATGATGTGGCCCACATCAATGCTGTGGCGCTATTTGCATCTTTGAAATTAACATCGGCACCATGTGCGATTAATTCTTGAGTAATTGTTTTAGAATTGTGTTTTGTAGCTTCGATTAATAGCGTTTTCCCATCTTTTAATTGAGTATTAGGATTAGCACCATTTTCTAACAATACTTTTACCGTTTCGATGTTTCCTTGTATTGTTGCCAGAGCCAAGGATGTTTCATCCAAATTTGTCACTCCTACATCAGCACCTTGCTGTAACAAAGATTTGACGATGGTACTATATCCTTGCAAAGCCGCTACAAGTAAAGGTGTATCGCCTAAATTATTTCTTTTATTAACATCTGCACCAGCACTAAGAAGTACTTCTACAATTTCAGTGAAACCTTCGACAACAGCAATATGTAAAGGTGTTTCTCCATCTTTATCCTGTAGATTGACATTGGCACCAATATTAACTAAATTAGCTACAATAGGAGCATTTCCCCCAGCCACAGCTATGGATAATGCCGTTTCTCCATCAGTGTTTGTCTCATTGACATTAATTCCTGTAGCTAATAGCGCCTCAAGCACTCCTAGATATCCAATTTCTGCAGCTACCATTAATAAAGTTTCGTCTTCTTTATCCCGAATATTCACATCAGCATGAGCTTTGAGTAGAGTCTCAACTACAGTAGTATGCCCTTGTTTCACAGCTAATTGTAAAGCTGTATCATTATCTTTATCTCTGAGATTTACTTTAGCGCCAGCATCTACTAGAGCTTCTACTATAGGAGTATAACCTTTGAGAGCCGCTATCATCAAAGCTGTACTGCCATCTTCATTTACGGCATTGATATCCGCACCTTTAGATATTAATATGCGTACAATGTCAAGTTGTTTTGACGAGCTTGCCAACATCAAAGCCGTTAAACCATAACGTTTTCTTTTGCAATCGATATTTGCACCCGAATCGAGGAGTATTTTGACAATTTCTGTATAGCCAGAATTCGCTGCAAACATCAACGCTGTAGTGCCATCTTTATCATCTACACTCGGAGAAGCACCCGTACTCAAAAACCTTTGTACCCTCTTAATATCGCCACTTCTAGCCGCTTCTAGTAGCGAAGCATTGTTTTTGCTCATTGTTAGTTGTTAGTGGTTAGTTGTTAGTGGTTAGTGGTTAGTTGTTAGTTGTTGAAAAATTTTTAACTCGTAACTCCTAACTATTGATCCAATGCCCTATGCCCAATTCCAATTTTCATTTTCCCATTCCCTACTCCCGATTCCCTCCACGGGTTATGCTAATTTTTATGAAGATTTCAGCATTGGGGAGAACACGATGAATTTGGAACTTTCGCCAGAAATTAAATATTGGATGCAATTTTTCCATCCCATTTTAATGTGGGCGCTGTTGCTATGTACACTTTATGCTACGTACTTAGGATTGCAGGTACAGCGTACTAGAAATGCCAAGGGTGAAGAGAAGAAAAAACTGATTAAAGGTAAGTACAATCTCAAGCACTTTCAATTTGGCTCTTTATTGTTAGCACTGATGGTATCCGGTTGTATTGGTGGGATGGCCGTTACCTATATTAATAATGGTAAATTATTTTTTGGTCCCCATTTATTAGCTGGGCTTGGGATGACGGCTTTAATTGGTTTTTCCGCTTCTTTGTCTCCGTTTATGCAAAAAGGAGCAAATTGGGCGCGGATAAGTCATATTTTGTTAAATTTTACGATTTTAGGACTTTTTACTTGGCAAGCTATTAGTGGCATGCAAATTGTCCAAAAAATTCTTAGTAATGCCTAGTACCGCTGCGCGGAAGTCAAAAGTCAAAAGTACTATATAATAAGGGTTTCAACCTTTTAAAACGGGTACCTTATTTACTGAGCTTGCTGTACTAATACTTTGATTATTAACTGGATGTACTACCAGATAAGCTATGAAGTTTGAAGCATGAAGTAATAATTTAAAATACTTCATACTTCATTCTCCATATTTCATGCTTTTTGAGATAAATCTGCAAGAGATATGTCTAAAGACTGATGAAAATTTTCTTGAACTTTGCGTGTTAAACGACGAGAGACTTGACGAACGATTTGATTGAGTAAGCGATCGCCAGTAGATTGAATTAAAGATTTTGGTAGGCGTTTAATAAATTTCGGAAAATGAATGTAAACGGTAAGGTATAGTTCCCATTCAACTTTGGTTGTTGCACTCGATTGAATAGAATTATTTTCGTCTTGGTTTTCAACTAACTGTAACGATGCACGATAATCTACATCGTAACCGGGAGGTTGATAATCGGGAATGGGTATTGTGAGAATACGGTAAACACCTTGTTCGGGAGGCAAAAGTTCCAATCCGATTTTTGGCTCTACTTCGTAACCAAAAGCACCAAAACGACCAATTATTAATTCATAGCCATTTTCTCCCAAAGGTTGCACTTTCATTGGTTGAGCGCAATCAGAAAACCATTCGGAGTGATTGTTAAGATATCCAGCAACGGTTTCGGCAGGTGCAGATAACTCCATACAGTCGCTAAAAGTACCGTAAAATTTAGTTTTTTCCTCAAAATCTAACTCTAAGGGAAAATCTTGGCTAATTGATATAATTTTTTCTTTTGATTCGTAAGATTTACACTTTCGATTAGTTGAAACCATTAGTGTATTCCTGTATACTTTTAAGTTTGGTTAAAATAATATTTCCCATGCTAGATGAAATGTTTCGCAAAAGTAAGGCAAATTCATTGAAACATTAACAATCTGTCATAAAGTTCACCTAATCTCTACAATAGAGAACGAAAGATAGTGATATATGTTTCCCAATTTGGGGGTTATAATGAGAGCTTTTGTCGCAGGGGCAACAGGTGAGACGGGCAGACGCATCGTCCAAGAGTTAATGGTGCGTAATATTGCGGTTCGTGCATTAGTTAGGGATATAGAAAAAGCTAAAAGTATTTTGCCTGCTGATGTGGACTTAGTGCAAGGTGATGTATTAGAGTCTGGAGATTTACCCGCTGCTTTGGGAGATAGTACAGTATTGTTATGTGCGACTGGTGCAAAACCCAGTTTAGATCCTACTGGACCTTATAAAGTAGATTATGAAGGTACGAAAAATTTGGTAGAAGCTGCAAAAGTTAAAGGAATAGAACATTTTGTGTTAGTGTCCTCCTTATGTACTTCCCAATTATTTCATCCCTTGAATTTATTCTGGTTAATTTTGGTTTGGAAGAAACAAGCAGAGGAATACATTCAAAAAAGTGGTTTAACTTATACTATAGTGCGTCCTGGGGGATTGAAAAACGAAGACAACAGTAATCCCATCGTCATGCAGAGCGCAGATACGATGTTTGACGGTAGTATTCCTCGCCAGAAGGTAGCTCAAGTTTGTGTCGAATCACTCTTTGAGTCAGCTTCGCGAAATAAGATTGTAGAAATTATTTCAAAAGAAGACGCTGTTGCTAAAAGCTTTGGAGAATTATTTACAGCAGTCGCTTAGTGAGAAGAGGGTTAGGAGTTAGGAGTTAGGAGTTAGGAGTTAGGAGTTAGGAGTAAATATTACTTTCAAGACATAAACTTAAAATTAATATCTCCTAACTCCTCCCCATCTCCCCCTCCTTCATCTTCCCATGTCTTATAAACAAGCGTGCTGATGGAGAAATAATTTTGCAGTCACACAAAAATAATGATTGCTAGAATTAAACTTGCTAAACAATCCGGCTTGATTAATTAACATTACCGGAATCGTTCAATTTATTTTTGTTGTTATTTATTATCTGGCTATCTTAATTAAAATTAATGAGTCAAACTCTTAAAGGTTTTTACTTCAAAGGCGTTGAAAAAGCAATTGGCCCTTTAGTTGCGCTCTTTGCCTTTGTCTGTATGTTCCAGTGGTATATTAACGGTAGTCTAGGACCAAATAGCGATCCGGTATTTCACAAGAGACAGCCACCTTTAGTAATGGAGGGCGGCGATCCTTATATCCGCGCTTTAATGCGAACTATATCGGCGAGTGAAGCTAACAGCAAACGTCCTTATTCTATTTTATATGGTGGCGAACATGTCAGCGATTTAAGTCGCCATCCGGAGAAATGCGTCAGAATACCCATAGGGCCAAATAAAGGAAATTGTTCTACAGCAGCTGGTAGATACCAAGTTATTAATACTACTTGGTTTAAAATTGCTGAGCGCTATCACCCCAAACAACCGATGCCTATGATGTTTTGGGCAAGCTATAGTTTTGAAGCAGAATATCAAGATATAGTGGTTCATAATTGGTTGAACAATCCTAGAGAATGGGGAGTTAATATTTCTCAATTGTTGCAACAAGGAAAAATAAATAAAGTTTTAAAAATACTTTCTCCCACTTGGACAAGTTTAGGATATGGCATAGAAACTAATTCTGTCAGTAGTAGTTTACCGAGAATTTATCAGAGAGTTTTAAGAGAGGAATTAAGCGCGGTTAATGTAAATAAGGTTCAATAATTAAAATTTCGCTCGCTAATTCTGCTGAATTTTTTCCGATAAGTAGCTATAGGAAATAGGCAATAGTGAGTAGGAACAAAGATTTGTAGACGCGGCTTCTCACAGAGAAGCTTGTTTACCCAAGCTGTAATATATTTCCGTGTATTTTTACTGACATACTTATACCAATTCTGTATGAGGCTGCGCATACTCGAATTAGCCCCGAAGGCGTATCGCTACTACTACAAAGCCAACCTGCGTTGGCTAAATTCGGCGCAGGTGAAAAAATCTCGAATATTTTCGACAAATACAGGTGTATTTTCCAAATGTATATTGTGAGCTACATTTTGAATAACTTGTAATTCGCATAACTCATTGACTTGAGTCATTTTCTTATTTATATCGATAAATTTGAGATCCTTCTCTCCCACCAGCAATAGCAAAGGAACTTGATTATCTTTTAATTTATTCCATAAAGAAGGTTGAACTCCAGTACCCATAAAACGCAGCGATTTAGCTAATTCTAAAGGATTATTTTGCAAGCGATTTTCAATCATCCACTTAAATCGAGGATGATTTTTGATGTTGCCAAAAATCGGTTGATTGTACCAATTTTCCAGAAACTTAAGAAAATCATCTCTTTCAATGCTTCTGGCTAATTTCCGAGAGATTTGTTCGTCTCTTTTAATTCTTTCTAATCTTTCTTTTTCTGTGAATAAACCAGGAGAAGCAGATTCTACAACAATTTTATTAAATAATTGTGGAAAGTGCAGTGTTAAATATAAAGCTAACCTTCCTCCCATTGAGTATCCAACTAAAAAGCACTGCTTAACTTTTAATTCATCCAATAATTGCATTAAGCCATTGGCAACTTGCGCCATTGTATAGCAATCATCATCCCCCAAAACTTGAGTATTTCCATGTCCGGGAAGGTCAATATTGAGACAATTAAAATTACCACATAATAAAGATATCGTCTCGTCAAATTCATGAATGTTACCCATAAAACCGTGAAAAAAAACAATCAGTGGCTTATTTGAATTTCCACTGAAACGATAATGAAATCTATAGTTTTTTAAATTCATTCAGATTAATCTAAACTATAAAAAATATAGATACCACTAAAACGGTTTCCTTGGTGAAAGTTAAAATTATCATTTATTAAGAATTAAGGCAAAAATCGATCTAAAGCTGCCTTTAATTCTTTCATTTCAGCATCAATATTGCCATCTTTTGCAGCTCTAGCGACACACTCCGTTAAATGTTCATCTAAAACAATCCGGGCTACCTTATCAATTGCACCTCTGACAGCAGCAATTTGTAACAAGACATCAGGACAAGGGGTGTTTTGCTGCACCATAGTTTTAATTCCTCTAACATGCCCCTCTATACGCGATAGTCGATTAACTATTTTTCGTAAAGACTCTTCGCTATGGACATGGGGGTGAACTGAGTGCGTATGATTATGGTCATGTTCTTGTGTTTCAGTGTCTGTATTGTCACTTAGTTTCTGCTCGTTTTGCTTTGAAGTTCCATTCATCAGATATTATTCGGGTTAAGGCAGTATGTACAATCCTAACGCAAAGGGCCGCTGGCCACTATAGCTTCTGCAATTCTAATATTACCTAATTACCAATGTATTAGCTTTATCAGTACAGAAAACCATTAGCCAATTTTTGCTAATATTTTTAATAAAATTGAACAGCAGGTAAAGTTTGCTTAATGTCCTAATAATGAGTATTACGGCTGAAAATAACGAAACTTCAGGGTTGCAAAACACGTCATGGGTACCCGTCAATAGGCGAGACTTCCGATAGAAGACTGCTTTCAATAGCTTTCAAGATAATTGTCAAGGGTTCCCATGAGAATTTTTTTCTTCTAAAAAATTTCTCATGGGTGCCCGTCAAGAATAAGTAACGATCGGGCTAAAAAAACGGTCTTTGTGATGAAATTTACATATTTACCCAAATCTATCAGACAAATCAGTACGCATTTATCAGCAATTGTTATCGGGGTTTTGCTGAGTGTTAATACTATTTCCGTATTACCTTCCCAAGCAGAACCCGCGCCAAATCAGGCGCTTGACTCCTCACAATTGATTTCCCAAAAGCCATCAAATGCTGCTGCTGCAATCGGAAATACTAGTTTTGTTACAGCAGCGGTTAATCGAGTAGGAAAAGCAGTAGTTCGTATTGATACCGAACGTACGGTAAACCGTCGTCTTCCAGATCCTTTCATGGAAGATCCGTTTTTTAGAAGATTTTTCGGCGATTCGTTTCCTAGAAACTTGCCTCCAGAACAACTACGTGGGTTAGGTTCTGGTTTTATTATTGACAAGAGCGGATTGGTTTTAACCAATGCTCACGTAGTTAAAAAAGCTGATAAAGTAACAGTTCGTCTCAAAGATGGACGGGAATTTGAAGGGAAAGTCCAAGGCGCGGATGAAATCACGGATTTAGCAGTGGTGAAGATTGATGCCGGTAGCGATTTACCTGTTGCACCCTTGGGTTCATCGGATAACGTGCAAGTGGGAGACTGGGCGATCGCTGTGGGAAATCCCCTGGGTTTTGATAATACCGTAACTTTGGGCATTGTCAGTACTTTGAAACGTCCCAGCAATCAAGTTGGTATTTCCTCCAAGCGTTTGGAGTTTATTCAAACCGATGCAGCAATTAACCCCGGAAATTCTGGAGGTCCTTTATTAAACGCTTTAGGCGAAGTTATCGGTATAAATACGGCAATTCGTGCAGATGCAATGGGTATTGGTTTTGCGATTCCCATTGACAAAGCCAAGCAAATCACTATTGAATTGGAACGTAACGGCAGAGTTGCTCATCCATTTATCGGGGTAGGAATGAATGATTTAACTCCCCGAGAAGCACGACGAATCAATGCCGATCCCAATTCTCCAATTCAATTACCCGAAATCAAAGGTATTTTGGTTGGAAAAATTGTACCAAATTCCCCAGCAGCTAATGCGGGTATCCGTGTAGGAGACGTAATTACTGCCGTTGACGGAAAACGCGTCACAAAGGGCGAAGAATTGCTCAATATAGTTGAAAATAGCGGTGTCGGTAAAACTTTACAGTTAAAAGTGCGAAGAGGTAATCGCATCCAGCAAATATCATTACGCACTGCTGACTTGAAAGATTTTTCTTAATTATTTAAGAAATACCGGGGATTGGGAATTGGGAATAGTTAGGAGTGAGGAGTTAAGAGTTAAGAATTACGAATTATCTACCCTTTCTCCTTGTCTCCTCGTTCCCTTGCCTCTCCCTCAAGTTTTACGCACGAAGGGCTTCATATCTTGTAAAATCACTTCATGATGGTGTTCTTGGGGATAATGTGCAACATCGTTGATTTTGACGATTTGAGCATCGGGTACGGAATTAGCAAATTGTTCCGCCATGTCTACACTTAACCAGGGATCTGTTTTTCCCCATTGAAGTAAAATCGGTTTTTGCCATTCTTTGAATCCAGATTCTATTTCTACCATTGCAGTTTTTAACTGCAAATTCCGAATCGCTGCTAATAAACTTCTTCCGGCAGCGGAAGCTTTTAAAAATGGTTTGCGATAAATATCTAAATCGTCATCTTTAACAACATAACGGCTACCACCTTCTAAGGTTCTATCAACCAATAAAGGATCTTGAGTCATCATTTCTCCAGCAAAAGGTAGACCCATTTGTTGAATTTTCCAAGGTAATTTAGCTGTAGATAAAATTGGTGTATTGAGTATAATTATGTTGGCTATTTTATCGGGATTGCGTAAGGCATATTGTAAACCTACAGAACCTAAAAAACCTTGAACTACTAAAGAAAAACGTTCCAGTTCTAAGGCTTCTATCAAACCATTTAAAGCTGTTATATATGCTTCTGGAGTGTAAGCAAAATCTCTTTTTTCTGGCTTAGCTGAAAAACCGCAACCAATCCAATCTGGCGCGATCGCCTTGGTTCCTTGCTGCGCTAATTCCGGCATGATATTGCGCCAACTGTAACTTTGGGATACTAAACCATGTAGTAATAAAACTGGTAGTAAATCGCTTCTCCCTACTGGTTCTGCTTGTCTATAAAACCATTCTAGTGAATCTACTGTTATTTTATGTTCTGTTATGGACATTCTTAAAAAGCCTTACGCAAAGATTTTTTAATTAATTCCTAATTCAAATCGGGAATTAAAGTGGTAAAAGTCGGAAAAATTAGACTTCTCCCATAATTAGCATAGGCTTTTGAGTGCTTTTAACAAAACCCCACCCCTTTATCCCCTCACTTTATTAAAGGGAGGGGAAATTAGCGAAAAGCCTAGGGCTAAACAAACCAAGCCTGCTCCTGGCAGGCTTTGTTAATGTAGCGATACCCTTGAAGGGTATCGCGTATTTAAAGGTGATATATTCCTATTAAGCTGCTTTAAAAAATCGGATAATTTCACGCACGTGTTCTAAAAATTGTCCATCAGTAGAAAGTTGAGCGATCGCTTGTTTGGATTCCCTAGATAAACTTTCGTGTTCGATTTTGTTTGTTGCGCGTAATTCTTCGATATTTGCGGCGATATTGGCTAATTCTCTGCGATTTTCTTGTAAATAAGCTTTCTGTTTTGCTGGTAAAGAATCTAGATTTTCTGGGTTAAGTTGTTGTTCCATGCGTCGAACTGTTGTTTCAACCCTGTTAAAACGATTACGTAATTGTACAATATCTTCGCGGGGATATTTAAATTCTTTACCAATTGTAGTTAATCTTGCGTACAAATATTCATAAGCGCTGATGGCTGGGCGCAAACCCGTTAATAATAATGCTGCACCAGAACTAATGTAACCAACAACACTGATACCTGTGATAGCTAATGTATAAAGACCAATTGCAGATAATATATGTAAAAAAATTGCAATTATCAAAGAACGTTTTACTAGAACTTTGACATAATCCACTTTTTTACCATCGACTCGTATTTCTTTTACAATGGATTGCTCTGCATCAAATAAAACCTCTTTGGCTTTGAAATAAACATTCCAAGGTACAGTCACAATTACCAAAAGCCACCAAAAACTTGCACCACCAATTACCCAATCAAGAAAACTACCAGCCGGAACCTGGAATAATTGCAATACAATGAATGCTAAAAGTGTTACAACTACTATACCGACAGTACTACCAGCAAATAATTTTAAATACATCTTAAAATCTTTGTATTGAATATATCTAAATCATGATTGGGAATTAAAAAATATAATCAAATACTTGTGATAGTTTGTATATTTACACAGTAATCATTGTATTTAATGAACCATATATATGGTATTTAGATATAGTTTATTCCTTACTAGAGTGTGATACTTTTTAAACTTGCACTTACTATTGACAAATTGGTAAGTAATATCAAGTCTGGTTAAACAACCGTGATTGCGAAGGTCGTGAAGCAATGCCAAAGTCTTGTGATTGCTTCCTTTCACCGGGGAAACATTAATGGTTGGAAGCCCCCGGATTTATCCGTGGATGCCAATTATATTCCCGTTGAAGCCCCTAAATTTTATTTATGGGCATTAATTACGAATTACGTTCGCGTAGCGTCTCCCGGAGGGAGATA
>JBCCSG010000231.1:0-11709 GCA_039200565.1 Cyanobacteria bacterium P01_D01_bin.50
GGTATATTACCTATAGGGGGTAGATACGCGTATCACTGGTTATCGAATGGGTTAGGATTAGGGAATTTCGATTTTTGGATAAATGATAGATTTTTTTCTCGCTTAGCAAATTGCAACTTATAAGATATAAGTTTTCCAGTTATTTATAGAAATTTGTAAATAGAAGTTTTGTACAAAAACATAGGCTTTTCATAAATCAGATACCTGCTACAAACCTAAAACACCAAATTAAATATCGTTGAAAAACTTCATCGCTATTTTCTGGTCATAAAATTAGCGATCGCAAATTTTTCAACTACCTTGCTAATTTCCCAATCAACAACTTCTCAATCATCCCAAGGAAGAAGCATTTTTTGAGGTGAAGTATTATTTTTCCTTTGTTATTTAATAGATTTATTTATTTTGATTTCAGAATTGAACTATTCTTCAATTAGCGTAGCGGCGTATAGGCGGGCTATGATTATTTAAGGTTTTGATGAGTTATTGATCGGCCCGTCTAGACGCAATTGAAGAAAGCATAGCGGTAGTTCAATTCGTGCTTATAACGAGTCAATGTGCGCTATTCTTTCTTAATTTTATAGCTTGTAATTATATTTTAGGGTACTAGTACAGTGCGGCAGAAATAAAGCTCCCATTTCAAAAGCTTAAGATCCTTATTTAAGCCAGGTTTATTTAATTCATATTTTCAAACTATTTAGAAATCTGCAATATCTGAAGTTTTGTAAAAACCCTTGCTTCTTCTCTAAATTTGTAGTTAATCCATTTACTTCTCCGAAAAAATTAAAGAAAATAGGTCCAAACAGATTATATATAAAAAGATTATACTTGAAAAAGTGACTTAGATTACGTCCAAAAAACAACGTAATTGCGTTACTTTAATAAAAATAATTCCTGCTATTAATGAGATTCTTCTCAATTAGTCAAAAATGTATTAATTTATATTGCAAAATACTGAAATTTTGAGGATTGAGATGTTCTATTTATAGCTCAATATTAAGTATACTCAGTCTTTTAAATCACTCAGAAATCAAGAGTACAGTATTTAGACTGATTAAAAGTAGATATTGATAAAACAGTAATGGTTGAAAATTCAAAAATTAACAACCATTCATATCTTTGTGAAGACTAACTTTAACCCAATCTACGATATTTGTGATTTTAAAGTATTTTATATAACTTAAAAAAGGTAAAAGCAGTATTTTTATTGAGAAAAAACCGGGTTTATATAAACTATTGCTGTTATTTTTCCTACCATTAATCACAATTGCTAATTACTGGTGTAGAAGAATAAAAATTTGACTGAAGGTAAAAACCTCTCCTCTCTTGAGCAGAAAGGTTTGGAGAGGAATTATTAAAATTATTCCCTCTCTCAATCAGTTAGGTAATCTTCCACCGAGAAGTTAATAATAGTGCGTAACGCGATCGCGCTCCGCACCAACATACCCGATGGTTACCGTCTACGTTTATCTAAAAGATTCCAAGTAGCACCTCCGACAATACCATCGGGTTCTAAACCGTTACGCTTCTGAAATGCTTTTACAGCTTCTGTTGTTACGGGGCCAAAATCTCCATCAACACCTTTGAGAAATCCCAACCTAGATAATTTCTCCTGTAATTTAACAACTTGAGAACCTCGCATTCCAGGACGCAAAATTGGTAATCCTGCTGCGGTGTATTGGATTACGGGAGTTTTTCTCTTAGTGGTTGTACTTCTTTGACGAGTAGTTGTTGTTTGACGAGTGCGTGTAGTGGCAGCTTGTCTTTGTGCGGGTTTTCGCCGCGTGGTAGTTTTAGTAGGCTTTGGTTTTACTGGTGTTGCGGGTTTTGGTTCTGGAGTGGGATTAACAACTCTAACTGAACTATTTACAGTAGATGTTATCCCGTTTTGTTGCTGTGTAGAATTATTCACCACCCTAACGCTATTGATCGATTCTGTAGGCATGGGGAAGTTATTAGTAGAAGGAGGTGGTGCAGGGGTGTTAGTTACTTCTGTTGATGTAGTTACGCTGGGGAAAAGGGTTTTCCAAGTATTCGTATCCACAACTCCATCTGCTTTCAAACCAGCTGCTTGTTGAAAACGGATAACTGCTGTTCGAGTTATTTGAGTGAAAATACCATTAACTTCACCTCCATAAAAACCTAAAAGTTTTAGAGCACCTTGTAATTCTCTTACAGGTACTCCTCGGCTACCAATTTTTAGGGTAGGGCGGTTCATAGAAGCTCCTACAACTACTTGAGCAATTTTTTGTTGCGGTGCTGCAATTGAGACGACTGTTGATGAACCAAATAACAGAGGTGTGGAGGAAAGCAGAAGTAACCAGTAAAATCTATTTCTCGGAAGGAAGCGAAACGATAGGAGAGAGCTTAAGTACTTGATAATACTCAGTTTTTTACTACCAATCATGGTTTGTGCCCCCGGCAAGTCTCTTACAAATACACTATTTATTAACCAGTATAAAATTAAATCGTTACAACAGTGTAAATGCTTATAAAACGCTGTAAATCGCAATCAATTGATGCTAAGTAAATGCTTTAAACTGCCATCACGCAATTATACGGTTAACTGCCTCTTCTTGACCGATTACAGACACAAATGGTTCCTTCAAATATTTCTGTGCGGCTGCGATAGTTTCTACACTAGTTAAAGCGGCAATATCTGATTGAAATTTTTGGTCAAAGGCAATTCCCAAACCAAGAATTTCATACCAACCATATATTTGAGCAAGTTGTCCGTTGGTTTGCTTACCTAAGGCATACTGTCCGAGAATTTTATTTTTCGCTGCTTGTAAGGAGCTTTCTTCTAATTTAAAATTAGAAAGTAAATCAACTTCTTTTCGCAATTTAGATAAAGCAATGGTGGTATTTTCTGCTGCGGTACCCATATAAACCACAAAGGAGCTAGAAAACTGTCTTGTAGGGTAAAATGCAGAGACGTCGTAAGCTAAACCGAGCTTTTCTCGCAATTCCACAAATAAGCGACTGGAAAGCCCATTGCCTAAATAAGTTGACAGCAATTTTAAAGCAGGATAGTCAGCACAATGTACAGAAGCACCCAAATAACCCAACATAATTACCGATTGCTGTGTTAGTTGGGGGGTAATTACTTGTTGGGGTTTTGTTTGAGGAAATGGTACTTCCATAACTGGTGCTGCTGTATCCACAGGAGCTTGCCAATCGCCAAATAACTTTTCAACATGACGTGTTGCATCTTCAAGGGAAATACGACCAGCAATACTAATAACTATATTATCAGGACGAAAATAAGTTTGATAATGTCTTACCAAATCCTCCCGAGTTAAACCGCTAATAGTAGTTTCATCTCCTAATCCTGAAAAAGCATAAGGATGATTTTCGTACATAAGTTGTCTTAATTGCTCAAATGCAACATAAAAAGGCTGTTCTTTTTGTAAGCGCACATCTTGTAGAGCAATCCGTTTTTCTAATTCAACTTCGGCTTCGGGAAAAGTTGGCGTTTTCATTATTCGTGTCGCCAATTCCAAGATTTGAGTAAAATCAGCTGTAACGGTTTTTAAAGATAGAACAAAATAATCTGTGGCGGTATCGGCACTCAAAGAAGCTCCCACAGATTCAACATGCTCGGCAATTTCAAAGCTTGAAAGTCCATCACATCCTTTAGTCAGTACAGCGCCGAATAAATTCGCCAACCCTGCTTTTTCCGGGCTTTCATAACAACTTCCAGCACGGATAAATATTCGAGCTGCAATAATATCGGCAGCGGAGTTTTCTGTAACCAGGAGTACTATCCCATTCTTCAATTGTGTACGATAAACATTCGATAATGTTGGCAAGGTTGTCATGTATTAGTTGTTAGTTGTTAGTCGTTAGTAGCTAGGAGGATTGAGTAGTGAATAGTGAGTAGTGAGTAGGGCGGGAGTTAATAATTACAAGCTAATAGTTTAAATTTCTCCCCATCTCCCCATAACATATCTCCTAACCTCCCGGTTTAATTACAGTTACTGCGTAATTATTTGGCGAAAGATATTTATATGCTATATTTTGCAGTTCTTTTACGTCAAAAGATTTAATTTGTTGGGGATAAGTTACTGATAATTCGACTGAGGCAATGGTATTGTAATATCCGTAAAGTCCTGCTAATTGATTTGGTGTTTCTGTAGAAAAAGCATAATCATTACATAGCAGACGTTTTGCACGGCTAAGTTCATGTTCGGTAATTTCGGAGATAGTTAAATCTTGTAGATGAAGCCGAATTAATGATTCTACGCGCTCTAATTGTTCTGATTCTAACCAGACACTGATAGTAAATAAACTGGACTGTTGCTGTAATGAAAAACTGCTGTAGATGCCGTTTACTAACTGTTGTTTTTCTCGCAAATCCCTGACTAATCTTGAAGTACGTCCACCTGCTAAGATTACCGAAAGTAAATCTAAAGCATAACCCGTACGAAGTTCTTCGACTCCTGGTGTTAACCACGCCATTAATAAACGAGCTTGTTCTATTCTGGGTAATTGGATTTCTTGACGACGAATTCCGACTATTGAAGGTTTTATGGCAATATTTGTGGTAGAAAAATCGAAGCAGGGTGGCGCAAATTTACTAAAAGCACCATCAACTAATTGTAAGGCTTTTGATGAACCAATTCCTCCGGCGATCGCCACTGTCATATTTTCTGGTTGATAGTGAGCGCGATGGAAGCTTCTGAGTTGATGTGCTTGATGTTTTGCAACGTTTTGCTCGCTTCCTAAAATTGAACGTCCGTAGGGATGCTCGGGATAAATGCTCTTATAAAGGGCTTGATAACTGTTCCAATCGGGATTATCAGATGCTTGTCGAATTTCTTCCAAAACTACATTACGCTCGCGGTTCAATTCTGATTGTGGTATCGCTGCATTAAGCAATAATTCACCCATGAGAGGCAAAGTTTCTTCAAAATAAATAGAAGCTGTAGTTAGGGAATAATGAGCATAATCATAACTGGTAACAGCATTACTTACTCCACCCCATTTTTCTACTGTTTTATCAAATACCCCTGCTTTTAATTTGTTGGTACCTTTAAAAATCATATGCTCTAAAAAGTGAGCCATTCCACACCAGGATTCTGGCTCAAGGGTGGTACCTGCACGAACCCAAACATCTGCCACTACTACGGAAGTGGTAGATATTTCTTGATGAATCAAAGTTAACCCGTTGTCTATTTTGAAGACCGAGGCTGGAAACACGGTACTATTTATTGTGATCGGAATATTAGACAATTCTATCAGTTTTTACCGATCGTATTCTTCTATTTACCTCCTAGAGAATTGTCAATTTTATTCTCCCAATATAGATGTTTCTGATACAGTTTTTTTCTAATTATATGACATGTAAATTCTCAATAAATTAGATACAAAATCAATATAGTAAATATACGTTCACTTTGTAAAAATTGATGCCATACTTAGTTTTTATCAAATGAATAACTTTGTTTAATTGTAAAGAGTGCTGAGGAATGAGCAGTTTTTTTGTACTAAAAAATTATTTTTTATCCTGTACTAATGAGAGAATATCCTATCTCTAAAAAAGCATAAAAAAATAAAGCTTCTCAAATAAAAAAGTAACTTGAGAAGCTTTAGAGTTCGAGTTAACCGCAACGCCGTTTTACCTAAGTTTATGACCTGGTTAAACCAGGTGGGCACCGATTACTTCGTTTTAAGTTTCCGGGTACAAGCCCGGTTTACTGCCACGAAATTACTCAGTTCCCATATCATAAAAATCATAGATCACAAAACTGTATGGCAGTCACCAACGTCGCAGTGCAACAAACCTATTATAACTTTCAAAAATGATGTTGTGTAATAAATAAATAATTTTTCTGGTGATTTCATTCTGAGTAAATTAAGAATACCATATACACTCTATATTTCGAGCAATTGTCATCGCTTCATAACGGTTTAATTGATCTAATAAAAATGTAATGTGTCCCAGTTTACGTCCAGGACGAGATTCTGATTTATCATACCAATGAAGGTGTGTTCCAGGGATTTCTGCTAATTTAGAACGCTTATTGATATAATCACTTTTGCTTGTTTCGTAACCCAATAAATTTACCATAATAGCACAAGCATTTTTCATTGCCACATCACCTAAAGGTAAATCACATACTGCCCTTAAGTGCTGCTCGAACTGGGAAGTAAGACAGGCTTCAATAGAGAAATGTCCGGAATTATGGGTTCTAGGTGCAATTTCATTTACTAATACTTCACCGCGATCGCTCAAAAATAGTTCAATAGCAAAAACCCCCACTACTTGCAGATGATTTAATATAGTACAAGCAATATTTTTAATTATTAAATTTGTTTGTTGACTGATTTCGGCAGGTGCAATAACTCGCCGACAAACTTGTTGCTCTTGTTGTGTTTCTACAACTACAAAAGTAGAGATTTCACCACTTGTTGAACGAGCGACGATCGCGGATAATTCTTTTTGAAAAGGGATAAATTCTTCTAATAAAAAACGAGATGCAATCAAATTATTTTGTTGATTTTGCTGCCAATTATTTAAGTGCAATTTTTGCTCTAAAGTAGCTAAATCTTTAATGATAAAAGTACCTTGACCATCATAGCCATGACGGCGAGCTTTTAAAACAGCAGGAAATTTTAATTTCCACTCATTCTCACGATTAAATTTTGCATCTGAATCGAGAGAGTCAGATAAAGTCGCGAATAATGATTCTGGTAATATAAACTGAGGTACTGGTATACCTAAATCTCGCAGAAAACAACGTTGATTATACTTATCCAAAAGAGGAAGTAGTGCTTCTATTCGAGGACGAAAACAAACTCCCCTTGAGGCTAGTTTGGATAAACCTTCTATATCAACAAATTCATTTTCAAAGGTGATAACATCACATTTTGCTGCTAAATCGTTTGTAGCTGTAGCATTATCAACTGCGGCGAAAACAGTATCGCTAGCAATGCCAACAGCTGGATCTTTAGAGCTAGGAGTTTGTACAATTAATTCTACCCCCAGCTTTTTCGCTGCTGTACCCATCATCAATGCTAATTGTCCGCCACCAATTACACCAACACGCTTCATTTGCATCCTAAAGAATAACGAGTTTCTACACCAGTTTTAGAATTGATACCGCTAGCTGTTTTACAAAGTTCTTTAATCTGCACTCCGTCTAAAATGGCATCAGTAAAATCAGCACCTTCAATGTTTGTATTAACAAATGTGGCACGGAGTAACAAAGCTTCTACGAGTACAGCATCGCTAATATCAGCACCCGTTAAGTTTACCTGATCTACCATTGCATTAGTTAAATCGGCTCCGTGTAAGTTGGCTTTTGTCATTACAGATGCGCTGAAAACTGCTCCGCGTAAATCAGCATTGGTAAAATTTGTAAGTTCCATATTGGCGTTAGAAAATTCTGATGCTTGTAGACTTTCATTACTAAAATCTCGTCCTGAAAGTTCTGCATTGCTAAAAGATAAGGGATGAGTCCAATCAGCCATTACCGGTGTTGTCCAAAGTGTTGAACAAAAAAATATAATTGAGAAAGTTAGTAAAACACTAAGTCTTTGATGAAACATAAAATTGGATTAACTTAAGATGTCCTGGCTTTAAAATTAAGCTTACCTCATGACTTGGCAAAAACTTACCTTATATTGCCTCTTATCTCTCAATAAATAATCATTGGGTAAGGAATAATGAGTAAGAGGCAAAATTAAAAATGGCTAATTGTGCTCATATCTAATATCTAGAGGATAAGCCGCAAATATGCCTTCCGATAAACTACCTACAGCATTTTTATTTAAGAAACCGAATCTATTTAAATTGATCGACGATCCTATATCAAGGGTAAATTATTAAACCTTCCCATATATAAATATTAATTGACTTAATATTTATATATAGATTTTACATTTTTTAAAATTAATCATTAATTAACTCCGATATTTATTTAGAAATATTTACTTTGGAACAGATAGATAAAGTTTATTATCATTTAACGAGAAAAAAAAAGAATTACTGTTAATCTGATAATTAGTGAAAGCTTTATTTTCTTTGATTGTGACTATATTAGCGATTTAACAAAGCTTCACATATAAAAGTGACAAATCTTCTAGAGAATTGTTAACTTTGAGTACTAATCGCAAAGTTTTCTATTTATTTTATTACAGTAACGTTATGCTAGAAATCCTCAATCAACTTATTAGCAATCCTATGAAACATTACAAAGATGAATGGATCGACCAATGGTGTGAAAATAATGGTTGGACTGATTTATATATCGAGCGCTGCAATCACTTCTGGGCTTTTCCTCCAGGTGCAGTAATGCCGGAGCCAATACCGGTAAAAGTACTCAGAGAAATTAAAGCGGAAAAGGGCTTAACTTGTGAGGAGCGTATTTGGTCGATCGCAGCGGTAATTGCCACAATGTTAGCAGCAGGTGTTACTTATTGGTTGAGATGTCCGATACCAATGGTTGCAGCGTTTGCTTTTAATGCTGTAACTGTTGCTCAACTGGAAGTTGAAGATGCCTATTGAAGTGTGCGGACTTAAAATATTCATAGGGAACCCTTCCCTGTGAATATTATAGATATTAATTGCAATGAAAATAATTAAACTATTGTGTTATTTAAAAAATATAATTTTGTCACACTATTGTCATATTACTTAGATTAAATTATTTATAAGGTTGAGAAACCACTCTTAAGTATGACCGATTGAAAAGTAAATAAATTATCTAACGCGGTTTGATTTTCCCAAGCCCCCTTTGACAAAGGGGGTTTTCTCAATTGTTGTGAATTGTATTTAAATTATCCTGTGTAGGAATTTGAAACATAGGAATTAAAAATCTTCGAGCGCACAAGATAAGATTACATCTATCTAGCGATAGAGAATTTAAAGACGGTGGGTAGGAATATACCGGAGTAAGACGCGCAAGAGTCTTAATTTTGAGAAACTAACCTAGATTATCTCACCTAATCTCCTTGGGGATACTCATCCCACAAGGTTGTAATTTCCCGTAAACTCTGGAAATCGCCATCGCCTAATATTAAATGATCGATTAAAGGAATGTCCAAAAATTGCGCTCCAGCTAATAATTGACGGGTTAATTCGATGTCTTCTAAGCTTGGTTCAAGATTGGCTGAAGGGTGGTTGTGAGCTACTATTAAACGAGTTGCACCTTGACGTATAACTTCTCTAAATATCTCCCGGGGAGGAGCTAAAGTTTCCGTTGCAGTTCCAATAGTAATAACTTGAGTTGCCAATAAACGATTTTTCACATCTAATAATACTACCGCAAATCTTTCGTTTTGCTGCCACATTAAATCTTGACTCAGAGCAGCCGCTGCTGCTGCTGGACTATCAATTAATGTACCTTCTCCGGGACGAGATTGAAAAGTACGCTTACCTAATTCTATGGCAGCTAGAATCGCTGTTGCCTTTGCTGGGCCAATTCCGGGAATTTTCATCAATTCGGCGGCGCTAATATCTCGTAAAACAACCAAAGGCTCGCGCTGATACTTGCCTAATTCCTGTAAGATATATTGTCCCAAACCTACAGCAGATAATTTTCCGGCACCTTGACCTGTACCTAGTAGAATTGCTATTAATTCAGCAGTAGCGAGAATTTTTGCTCCGTGGGTTAATAAACGCTCTCTTGGACGCTCATTTTCTGCCATATCGGCAATTCTGAGGCAGTAGGTCATAGATAAACTAGGGAATAACGATGATAGCTGTACCTATCTTTATTTATCCCAGTTTTAACCTCATTATTTACAACAATTTGGCAAATATTTAAAATTTAAGACAGGAAAAAGGAGAGAGATGAAGTTGAAGTTGATAAATTAATTACCCTTAGCATCCACGGAATTTCAATTGTTTTTTATGAATTCCCGTGGACATAGAGTATTACTAATTACAAATTCTCCTAAATTTTGGTTTCTAAACCCTCTTGGGAAATTTGTGTTGCTTTGAGCATGTGGTAAGTAATTAACAATTGTGTAAGTGCTAAGGGATAACTTTGAATAGTTTCTCCAGTTGTTCCAGCGACTTTACCTAACTCTGGGTTACTTTCGCGATCGCAAACGTTTTTTAAATTAGGCATGTCAGAACAGATAATTTGCTCTAATCTGTTAACTTGTTCTAATGTAGCGTGGCCATCGACTTCTAAAACGTCAACAGGTTTACTCATATCTCTATCTAATTCCAAACGAATTGCTGAGGAGGAATTGCCGTTCCCAAAATTGATAATTTCGGTAAAATCTGGATGAGGAATTGTTGGACGTAATACTAAACGTACGTTCAAATGTCCGTTACTTTGATCGGAATCATCTTTGGGAGGGCAGAAACTGATGACAATATCGCTCCATTGACGTTGGGGGCGAATAAATTGTTCTGAGTCTGATTCGCGCTTTTTGAGTTGATCTAAAACCTGTTGTTCAGTGTAACCGCGTTTTTGAGTATCTCGCTTCACTTTCCACTTTGCACGGAGGGATTCTGGGGGAGCAAGATAAACTTTGACATCGTAACATTGTCTGGCTTTACGAGTTGAATAACCAAGCAATCCTTCAATTATCACAAATTTACTAGGCTTTATGTACTCAGGTGCATCTAGGGTACCTTTGTCATGGTTATAAACTGGTTTGAGAATTGGTAGTCCATTACGCAACTGTGAAAGATCTTGCTGCATGATATCCAAATAGTTGCAGTCAGGATCGAGTGCAGTAATACCTATTTCAGCACGCTGCTTGCGGTCATATCTATGATAATCGTCCGTGCAAATAACGGTGACATTTTCTGGTCCTAATACTTGTGCAATACCCTTTGTTAGAGTTGTTTTACCCGCAGCACTGTCACCTACAATTCCCAATATAATCGGACGACTCATTTTACCCCCCTTAATAAGCAGATTATGCAACTTAAATTTGTGTACTAATTTACTAATTGTAGATATTAATCAGAAACAACTCAATAATCATTAAGAGATGCTTCGATTTGATGTAAGTATTTAGAGTTAAAATATAAAGTTTATTTACGAAGTGTCGAAAATATCATCATATTGTGAATTTTAGTTAAGCAAAATCAATGAATGTAAAATAGCTTAAGTATTAGGAGGGGATTGGTATTTTTCAGAAATCCCGATCGCAGCTTCTAGATATCGATTTAATAGTCGATAATTAGATATATCAGGTAATAATAATTCAACAGCCATGACGGCTTGTATTATTCCATCACGCTCTTGTGCAATTTTAAAACTTCCAATAGACCACCATAGTCGAGCTATTGCTGTTT
This sequence comes from Cyanobacteria bacterium P01_D01_bin.50, assembly GCA_039200565.1. GTDB lineage: Bacteria > Cyanobacteriota > Cyanobacteriia > Cyanobacteriales > Nostocaceae > Rivularia. The sequence continues at coordinate 11,264 of JBCCSG010000231.1, forward strand.
GAATTTCTTCTCTCTGAGGGTCATACCATAGTTCTCGACTAATTTCATTACATTGTAAAGTAGTTAAAACATTTTGCAAATCGATTACTTGCTGAATATATTTATTAAGCTTGGAAAAATTATCCGATTTAATTTCAGATGAATATATTTGTATGCATTCTATTACCCATTGAATTGCCAAACTATAGTGATTTTGTTGTAGTTTAAGTACTATTGGGTAAGCCCAAAGTATTTGTTTTTGCACTATAGTTTGTTTTACATGTTCTAAAATTTCTTTCATGAATGAAAATATTTAACCTGATTTTCTATAACCCCTTGGCGTTATCATCCACTCACCATAACTACGAGTACTTTGATTGCCAATTAAAACGGTAGTTAACATATCCACTGGTACGTCTAATAATTTCTCTAAGGTAGTTAAAGTAATTTGTTCGTCTTCCCGATAA
>JBCCSG010000232.1:0-11665 GCA_039200565.1 Cyanobacteria bacterium P01_D01_bin.50
CGATCTTTCATCCCTTGGTTCAATTTACCAAAAACCTTTTCCAAAGCGATTAAAATGTCATCGCTTTCCTTAATAATCCGCCCATTTAACTCGATCGCGGGGAGCATTCCTGATGGTACCTTACGTTTGTACCAACTTTCTTTCTCTCCATAGCAGAACATTGTCACTTTTTCAATGCGGTAGGGAATTTGTTTTTCCTCTAACCATAACCAAATTTTTTGACAGTAAGGACACCAAGCATGATTATCGCGGAAAAGGGTTACCCGTACATCGGATTCGGGTTGCCCAAATAAGCGCAATCTGGCTCTAGAGTTGGTGGGGCCATTCACGGTATCTATTTGATAGTCTGTGAGAGCTTCTAGTTCTTGCCAGCTAAGGGGTGCAGTATTCATAGGATAATTTACGTAAAGCTTTACTGATGACTTTTCTTGACTTTACAATATTTTTAATTGCACTAAGTAGATCGGCTTTGAAAATTGTAATTAGGATAAGGGAGTAGGGAGTAGAGAACTGATAAACGGATTTGAGGTAAAAATGACTCAAACGCTACCTAAAGTACTAGCAGAAGCACTAATAACATTTGAAGAATTCGCGAACTTAGACACCGGGGAAAAAAGATATGAGTTACATTCGGGGGTACTTGTAGAAGTGTCTCAACCAATCGGGGAACATGAAAACGTTACAGGTTTTTTAATCAGAAAATTATCAGCCAGATTTGAAAACTTTGATTTACCCTACTTTATTGCCCCAAAAGTGTTAGTAAAGCCTTACGGTAAAGATTCTGGCTTTTTACCCGATGTCTTAGTATTAGACAAGCGTAATTTAGCCAACGAGCCATTATATAGAAAAGAATCTACCGTCTCTCAAAGTGCCACAGTTCCTTTAGTAATAGAAGTGGTAAGTACCAACTGGCAAGACGATTACGCACTAAAATTTGACGAATACAGCGATATTGGCATACCCGAATATTGGATTGTGGATTACTTGGGAATAGGTGGTAAAGAATTTATTGGTAGCCCAAAAGAACCAACTTTTACAATTTGTGAATTAGTAAATGGTCAGTATGTCAGAACACCATTCAAAAGTGGAACTATTCAATCAAAAGTATTCCCTGAGTTAAATTTAACTGTGGAGCAAATTTTCAATGCTGCTGCATTTTAAGGTGTATTCCTAACTCCTAACTCCTAACTCCTAACTCCTAACTTCTAACTCTTAACTCCTAACTCCTAACTTCTAACTCTTAACTCCTAACTTCTAACTCCTAACTCTTAACTCCTAACTTCTAACTCCTAACTTCTAACTCTTAACTCCTAACTCCTAACTCCTAACTCCTAACTCCTAACTCTTTATTAATAATTCAACCACCTTGCTTGGGATTGATAGCGAACAATTACAGGATGGGAAAGTCGGTTTATTTCTACGTTTCCTAACTGTATATCTTTAGGTAATTCAAATAAGTGATGTAAAACCGGTTCTGTTAAAAAGCGTGTTTCGATGGGAAGTTGTAATTGATCTAAGTTTAATTCATAACGGGATGCTAAAACAAAACCCCAAGGTCCGAAACTGGGAACACTTACGGTGTAGGGATTCACTTTTAATCCTACTTCTCCAAGTGTTGCGGCGATACAAGCGATAACTTTGGGAGCAAAAAATGAACTTGATGCTTGCGTTACTAAAACTCCTGTATCTGTAAGTCTGCCTAGCAAACGTCGGTAAAAACCTTCTGAGTAAAGTTTCGCGATCGCTTTTTGATCTGGATCGGGGAAGTCTGCAATGATCGCATCGAAGTTGTCTTTTAGTGCTGGTGCGCTCAAAAATGCGTCGGCGTTGATTACTTCGACTCGGGAATCTTGTAAGGCGTTACCGTTTAAGGCTTTTAATTGAGGATGACGACTAGCTATTTTAACTACTTCTGGATCTAATTCAATTAGTACAACATGTTCAACTTCTTTCCATTTGAGTACTTCTCTTACTGCCATGCCATCCCCAGCACCCAATACTAAAACTCGTTTTTTCGACGGTGTTGCACTCATTGCCGGATGTACTAATCCTTCATGGTAGCGGTATTCATCCACCGTGGATAGTTGCAAGTCGCCGTTGAGGAACATTCTGACATCTTTGCCTCTGCGGGTTAATACAATTCTTTGATAGGGAGATTGTACTCTTTTAACTATCGGTGCTGAATATAAGTTATTTTCCAAATTGTTGCTGATAGATATGGTAGCGGGTGCGAGAGTTAAAAGTAGTACTCCCAAAACTAAACCGACATAACTCCAACGCCGTAAATGAGGAAAACTACGTGCGATCGCAAACACCATGAAAGCCGGGAATGAACCCAAGATAAAAGCTGTGGGAAACATTCCATACATCGGTAATAAGATAACCGGAAAAGCTAGGGAACCGAAAAGCGCACCTAAATAATCCAACGCCAAAACGCCAGCTAAAGCTTCCCGAACGCCTTCTTCCATTTCCAGGACTCGGGTTAAAATTGGCACTTCTAAACCTGCCAATATTCCCAAGCTGATAGTAACTAGGAATAACCCCAACCAAAGGTCACCATTCATTACAAATAAAGCGAACAATCCCAGCGGGAGTAAGGCTGTCAGAGGTGCGATCGCCAATTCCACACCGAGGAAAGCCAACAACAATTTTCGTTGCATAAATTGACCTTCGGCATTCGGCGCAATGAACTGACTCAAGTAAGAACCAGCACCCATCGCTGCTAGAAAACCACCGATAGCAATACCGTAAGCAAGAGCTTGGTTTCCCACTAAATAACTAGCCAAAGTACCTAAAAGTAGCTCTACAGCAAGTCCGCAACCAGAAGAAACAGCCGCCGCAATCAATAAAAATCTACGTTGAGTCTTGTTTAAAGAGTAACTATTAATTGCAGTATTTTTACTTGCATCAGAAAAATTATTCGCTTCCATTTCAATGAACAGTCAACAGTGAACAGTGAGCAGTCAACAGTGAGCAGTGAACAGTCAACAGTGAGCAGTTTTAAAGGTCAAATATCAATAATTATCAGCTTTCAATTCATAATTCATAATTCCTAACTCCCCATCTCCCCATCTCCCCAGCCCCCCATCTCCCCATCTCCTACTTCACACTACCGCGGCTACCTCCTTGAAAACCACTGTAGGATGAGCGACTTTCGGAGTAAAATATCCATGTTCCGTCATTACCGTAGTAACCTGATGCAGTGGTACCCCTACGAGGAGAGAAGTTTGTTTGTTTTTCTTCACGCAATACGAAAGCTGATTTGTGAGTATAAGCGTCGGTAATTGACCATATTGCCATTAAAACTGCTATTCCAGCAAAGATTTTTGAAAGCATAATTTTTTATCCAATTTTAATTTTTTTAATTGTTTTAGTTGTTTTAAGTAGGTCAGCGTTGAAAATAGTAATTAGGATAAGAGAGTAGTGAATAGTGAATAGTGAATAGTGAGTGGTAATAAGGCTTTGTAGACGCGGAGCGTCTTCTCTTTGAGAACTAGGTTTACCCAAGCTGTAACATAGTTGAGTTGATTTATGCCGACTTACTTACCAATCCAAAATCCAAAATCTAAAATCCAAAATTCTATCAGTTATCTGTTATCGAAGAACTAATATGCACGACATTTACAGGTAAGCGAGTACGATTGCCATCGCGAACGGTTAGAGTTGTTTTATCTACTGGTGCATCTGGGATAACTTCTACGTGAAAGCCGTATGAATCCTGTGGAACAAGTATAAAAAACATTTGTGCTTTTCCTGTTGCACGATCGAGTTGTCCGTCATCATCTGTGTGAAACGTTAGATCCAAAGGAAGATTTTTGCTGTATAAGGGTTCGCCGTAAGAATTATTGACAACCAGCCGAGCCTTCATTGTATAGGGAGTAGTTTCGTCAGATACCATATCGATTTTCACGCGTACTAGTTTATCGGCACCGCCAAGAGTAGCACGCTCGCTGGGATCGCTATCGTTGATTGTTTTAGAAATCACTTTTTTTCCAGTAGCCGGAGTTGCGATCGCACTCATTACAGCAAAAGCCAAAGTACCAAATAAACCAGGCCACAAATGGATGGTATCTGTAACTCCATTGGATACTTTCACATTAATAGGTACGGCTTCTGTCAATTCGCGCCCTGATGTATCGCCATAACCCAATACAGAAATTGCCAGTGTCACCTCTTCATTTTTCTTGCCGCGGAGATCTAAACCAGCTTCCAAATCATCCTCGCTCCAAGTACCAGACACCCCATCTTCATTCCAATTACCGGATTCACGCCATGCTTGCTTAACAGCAGAAGCAATTAGCTTTCCTTGTGAATCGAGCAACTGAATCTCGTAAGTAACCCAACGGTTACTTGGTATGGAGGCGATGGCATCAATCCGTAAGGCTCCAATCGATAGGGGTTCAATTTTCAGTGCTTCAATTTTTGTAATTTCTCCTGGTTTGACTTGGACATTTTGAGAAAAAATGGTTTTGACAAAAAATACAGATGAGATTAGTGCTAAGAATACTAAACTCGTAGCACCAAAAGCAATATACATTGCAAGGTTTATAAAACGACTTGTTTTTTTAACATTTATACTTGCTGACATAGTTTTTCAGCTTAACAGTATTTTTAACAACACAAGGTTATGATAACCTTCCGGAAAAGGTTTATTTAGTTTATAAAACTACAGAAGCTTGTTTTTACAAAGGATTTAGCTTTATTATAAATTAATATAAACTATTTTTTACAATAAATCATGAGGTTTTTACGGAGAATAACTCGTAGTTCAGCAAAAATAATTAAGTAGAATTACAAATTTAAATTAATCTTTCCAAGTTCAAAGCAATACAAAAGGTATTTTTGACTATATTAGTAATTACGGGATTGCCACAATACTTACAGTAAGTTATATATAGGAATGCGTTTTTATTTTTGGAAGGCGCAGCGTGGCGAAGCCACAATTATTCGTGTGGGTAGCTCTCCTCACTCATGCGCTTAGGCAAAAGGTTTCTAGGAGATTAAAGGGTACCTATCTCTCTCAATTTTCAAGTAGGATTCCTATATATAAAAAGTCATATGATTTTGGTTGAAATACTTAGAGTTTATCTACTTTTAATAAACACAAAATAGCCATTAGAGTGTGTTATCCTAACGCCATAACACACCACTATATAACTAAGAATTATTCTGATTATTAGAAGTTAATAATCCCAGAGCGGGAGAATTTTCTAATTGCAAAGAATGTTGTGGTAAACCGATAGCAATATTTTCTATATCAAAAGTGTACTTGAGACGGCGACGAAATTCTCTACCCACAGCAAATTGTTTGCCAGGTTCGGTTTTAAACCATAGCATAATCTCGATACCATTATTGCTAATATTATTCACACCTAAAACATCAATTGGGTCATTATTTGAACTCAGAAATGAATCTTTCCATTCTTCATCATTCTTAAGTTCTTCAATAATTTCTCTCACAATTACCAAAACTCGATCTATATCAGCTGCCGGACTAATTTCTAATGTAAAGACTATTCGCGACCATTCTTTTGTTAAATTATGAACTGTCGATATACTACTGTTAGAAATTGTACTTAAAGTTCCGTTAGCCTGGCGGAGTTGAATCATCCGCAGATTGACATTTTCGACAACACCAACAGTTCCGCTAATGTTAATTAAATCGCCAATAATAAATTGGTCTTCCCAAAGCATAATAATACCATTGATGATATCCCGAATTAAATTTTGCGAACTGAAGGAAATTGCAAAACCAACTATTCCCGCTCCAGCTAATATTGGTAAAATTGGAATATGTAATTTTTCCAGAAACCACAAAGTACCTGCTGCTATCCAGATAAAATTTATGGCTCCATTTAAGACAGTACAAAAAGTACTTAACCGAGAAATACGTCGAGCAGAAATATTAGGTGTTTGTAATTCTTTATCTAAAAACTTTTTAAATAAAAAATCGATAATAACGCCGCTAGCTTTAATGCCTACAATTGTACCAAGAACAATTGCAAATAATAATACTTTAGTCAGTAACCAATCTTCTAACCAACGAGTATAAGGAAACATCCCTGCAATTGAGGCTAATCCCAATACCCATAACAGAAATAAACTAATTACTAATATCCATCTTTTGAGTCTATTAATATTTAATTGGCGCTGCCAAACTAGTTTTTGCTGACAGTAATTCATCATTTGCGGATCTTCGTCTTCTTCTAACCCTGCATTTTCTTCTGACTCGATTGCAAACTCACTCAATTGGGGTTGTTGAGATTGCAGTTGTTCCCACTTTTTTAAAAGCCTTTTATACCAGGATATAAATAAGAACGTAAATAATATTATGACTATTAGTATGACAAAAGAATTTAAACCCTTACGCTGTAAAGTTCCCGGCAGTCTATCTTGCCGAGCTTTAATTAATGCAGTACGAGTAGTTTTACTAAATTCTTGAGCTAAATCTGCTATCGATAACCCATGAAGTTGAGCATCTAACTCGGTAACACTCATTAATTTTCGTCGCGATAACTGATTGCCGGAGCCAATGAAAATAACCGTTTGCTTTTCGCTTTGAGCGGGAGTGACGTATAATCGTCGGGGATTAAAACCTGTAGAGAGGATTTCAGAAAGATTTTTTTCATACATTTCTACGCGAATCTGAAGCGGTAATCTGTTCCCATCCAAGTTGTTACCAATTCCCCTCCTCGCAGCAATATGGAAAAGTTCTCGTCCATCCAACATTATGGGAGCATAAACAATATTACCTCCATTGTCAGAAAGGTTATTAAAAAGATTAGAATTTGGATTTTGTGCTTGAACTTCAACACTTGTAAAGATAGTTAAAGTAAAAGTTAAAAGAATAATCGGTATAAAAGCTTTCGCAGAAATTATATAGCGAGATAGTCGTTTCCTTAACCGCGTCAGTCGATTAACCATATCTTTACCATGCCGTTTTTTCAACTGTTTGACGGGCACCTAAATTTTTTCTCCTAAAAAATTATATTGGCAACCCTTGACGGTTATTAGTTTAAAGCGAAATGGAATCTACATCTATGAGAAATTAAAATTTACTTGTTCAGACATGAGTCTAAATCTCCGGCGTTAAATAACTTCTAGTCTTCAGCACCTGCGTAACGACATGGCTTGATAATATTTTTCTACTCACTACTCCTTGGGCTGCACCCGTCAATAATTTTCAATGGTTGGTTTATTCTGGAAACTGCTGGAGACGTAGCAGTGCTACGTCTGCGACAACCCGTCGGAATTTGTGAAATGATTTACTAGTACTCTTTTTCATAAATTCTGATAGGTGAATAAAAAAGAACTTTTTTCTACCCCCTCTTCCCCATCTTCCCCCTCTACCCCCTCCCTAATAAAACCCATCAAAACGGCTGGAAATGAACTACTAGTTATTTCTCGGCACGCACAAAAAATATCGGCGCATCGCACCAAGCAGCTTTTTCTGTTGTTGATAGCTCTTGCATTTCTTTGATATATTCGGCTTTGCATTGCTCTAACAATTCTAGCGAAAGCTGAAAAACTTGATAACCAAAGACATTTTTGGCATTCATCTGCCAAATATTTTCAGCAATGCTAGCATCTACTGGAAAATACCAACCAAATTGTTCGGTTTCCACGCTGATATTTTTAAAACCTATTTCCTGCAATAATCCATCGCATCTTTCAATAGTTCCCATTGGTTGGTTAGGATTGGGAACTTGCACGCCATATCTGTGTGCAACATCTCTAAATAAAACAGAAGGAGGGAAAGCATTTTCAGCCCAAACATTAAAGGCTACAAATCCATCTGTGTTTAACAACTGATGCCATTTTTGGAAAGCTGCGGGAATATCAGTTAAATAACAGACAGCTAGAGAACATAATACAACATCAAAACTATTATCGTTAAATAAGATAGTTTCGGCATCTGCTTCGATAAATTCAACATTTTGTAAATCAGTTTCAGCTAACTTCCGTTTAGCATTGCTCAACATGCCGGTTGATATATCAACACCGATAACTTTACCCACTTTACCAACTTTTTCAGCAGCTTTGAGTGCTACAATTCCCGTACCCGTTGCGACATCTAAAATTTTCTGTCCATTTTGTAAATTAGCAAATTCAACCAAGCGATTAGCGATCGCTTTATAAAATCTACCATTATCGTAATTAGTTCTGGAATTAAAATCAGTTAATAACTGCTGCTTGTAAGCTGTTTTATAGTTAGTTTGCATGACAATTCTTTCTCTACACCCTCTGAGCCTAGTATTCCATCAAGTGAACTTTGCGGGGTTAACAATGAGAAGAAAAATTTATTTTCTTCCCTCTCCAACATTTAACCAGTCAATCTTGGCTTGTGAGAGTACTAGTACAGTGCGGCGGAAGTAAGAAGTAAGAAGTAAGAAGTAAGAAGTTTGATTTTCTAGGCTTTTCAGCCATTTTTAATGGTTGCCTTATTTACGCCGAATTATACTAGTAAGGTTATTGTTTTCAATTACCAGCCAAGACAGAAATCACTCCACTATATAATGCAGCCAATTTCAACTCATCTACAGGAGCATCATTGTTATTCCAAGTAGCAACTACACAATATTGTTTACTATTCTTTCCCTTTAACCAAGTTGTCAAATTCAAAACACCAGGTTCGGAACCACCTTTAAATGCTATTTTTCCCCAATCATTTGGGTTAGCAACTCCAGGATTAATACTCATCAACGGTAAGTCTTGAACTTCTTCCATTAATTGGCAAAGTTCCTCACTATTGTAAAACCATTCCACATCTAATGCTTGGGGATTTCCTGTGAATTCCATCACATCTGGAAGTGGTTTATTAGTTAATTCTGCTAACAATGCGCGACGTTGTTTTTCATCACTTTTACGATAACGCTCTAATAACTGGCGATTTTGAGAACTTTTTAAAGTAAACAATTCGCGAGTAGTTAAAAAAGGACGATTTCGAGGAGATGAGTTAGATTCAATCTTATCTTTTCCAACTTGTTTAATTACAATATCTGTAGCTGTATTATCGCTCATAGATATCATCAAACTAGCGAGGGTTTGTAGCGTCAATGGTGAATTATCTGGCCAACTTTGTAATATCCCAGATGGTAAACTTTTTTTATTATCTTGTAGTCTAATTATATCTGACCATGATTTTTGCCCGGAGGCTATTTGCTCTTTTAATGTTTTAAGCACTGAAAGTTTAAAAGCTGAACCAACTGCTAGTGGCGTTTTCGCATTCAAATCGGCAAGAATTGAAGAGTCTTCTTTTACTATAAAACTAACTTTACCTGGTAATTTTTGAAATTCTGCGATCGCGTCGGACAAACTACTAATTTTTAAATCAGGTTGTAACAATAATCCTGCGATCTGTCCTTTGTTATTTAAAACTATTTTGGCTCGAATTGCACCCTGGCTAAAATTTACTAAATAGTCATTACCACTTTTTTGTACCTCTTGATAGGTTCGCAGTTGATTTTTAATACCGCTAATTAAACTTCTTACCTGAGCGATAGGAACTTGTGCTAAAAACTGGCTTGCAAACCATTCGGCTTTGATATCTTCGCTAGTAAATAATCTTTCGAGAGCTGCTTCTGGAGAAATAGATTGAGGTGAGTTTTGTACTTGAGCTACATATATAGTGTTTATCGGTGATGCTGATGCATAACTAGGAAAGAGAAAGGAAGTCGCGATGAATAATATAATTGATGATATTGTCAATAATCTGTTATAAAAATACATAGGCTTAGAGAAGCATATAAATTTAAAGCAGAGCTAGTTTAGCATTTTTTGCAGTCAGATTTTTTTGTAACTCAATTCTTGATACAACTCTAAATAAGGGTAGACGTTGTATTACAACGTCTCTACATCAGTTACCCCTTGACACAAAGAACTTGCTTCAAAGTAGCCACAACTTCGACTAAATCCGATTGATTTTCCATAACTTTCTCAATCGGCTTATAAGCACCAGGAATTTCATCTAAAACTCCCTCATCTTTACGACATTCTACACCCTTAGTTTGCTCAATCAAATCATCAAGTGTATAAGTTTTCTTTGCTTTAGTTCTCGACATTAAACGCCCTGCTCCGTGGGAGCAGTTATGCACTAACAATGGGGTATAGTATTCTGTAAATACAATATAATTATTATTATCTTCAACTGTAAAGTTGTAGACTGGTCTTTCCAAGTCAGATTCAACCTTAAATATCCGATTCATTACCAAATTTTGGTCAAGAGATTGTCCTTCAAACTTGGAAATGCTTACCATTTTTCCCTGCTTTGCCATAGTCGTAAGGTTCTCACACTTTAATGTTCCTCCCGTTACGGAATTCGCTAATAGCAACTTATCTGAAGAAAGTCGAGATGGTGGTTCATCGATTGTAAGTCTCTGACAAATAGAAGACAATTTAGTCAACAGATTATTGTCACGAAACTCTATTACATAGTGAGTCCGATTGCGGTAAACTTTGTAAGCAACTCCTAGAGATAAAAGGGTAGAAACCAGATTTGAAAACATCTCCTTCTTACCGAGACTGATAGATATAGTTCCTTTATTATGAGTTCCATCACCATCCAAATAACCAGCTAAAAAGTTGAGAGCTAGAATCGGATTACCCATGAGAATGTTAGGCAAAGTTGGTAAAAGTTGTGTCACTTTCTCGACAAAAGACAAATCATTTACTGTTAACTCAACTAGTCCCGAACTTGTTATTGAGCGTCCTTCTATTTGAGAAGTTCTTGATTGTTGTATTCTAACAGAAACATTTGGAGTGTAGGACTCAAATAGTTCCTGTAAATATTGCATAAAAGCTTTTTTGGAAGGAGCAGATGATTGATAAATACGAATATAGGAATTTAAGTATTTACCATTACGAGGTCTATCACTAATTTGCGGTGCATTTTTCCGATCTTTTAAATGTATCGTACCGTCTGATAAGATAACACCCAGTAAGTAATAAAAATTTTTATCTTGTTCTTCTGCTGTCAAACTAGAGCAAATATTTATATTCGTAGGTACGATAGTTCCTCCAGAAGATAAATTGATCTCTTCAACGGGCAGATAGGACAATATACCTTGCTTATAGGTAGCAAAAGGATGATTGGGAGTGCAAGTAATTGTATTTTCTAACCTGCGTCTAGTTTGAGATATTGAATACTTGTTAGCTGAGGCTATTCGTTCGCTTTTATCCAAAATATTCTTAGGCTCAAATTTCTGGAGTTTTTCGTTGTAGGAAATTAATTTAATAGGTTCGGATGAATTAAATACATCTTCTATATTCATCAAACCAAATTCAGTTAAAACCTTAGTTCCAGCGGCAAAACAGGAGCAAAAACTTTCAACGTTACCTTTACCCTTAACAATATAAGATTTAGCTCCCATGGAACCGGGAATTATACCGTAATCCTCCTTCTGTGCCCTTACCGCACCTTTACGAGTGACATACACATCCTCGCCAAAATGCACTTCTTTCTCGGCGTAATTGTGATGACAATTCACCACCAATAAAGGTTTAAATGCCTTTCCACCAGCCAAATGCTTTTCAATAATCCGCTTAAATCGCGCCATCATCACATCGCGGTTATAACGCGCATATTCCTGCGCCCATTGCAAATCATGCCAATAAGCGGCAAATTCTGGCGTTCCAGCGACAAAAGAGGCTAAATCGCGGTCTGGTA
>JBCCSG010000233.1:0-11601 GCA_039200565.1 Cyanobacteria bacterium P01_D01_bin.50
AAATTAAGAGAATAGGAAGTAGGGAATAGCTATTAAAGAATATGATTTTCTGTTCAAATTATTGATTAATTATTGGAGGTTTACAATGAAGAAAGTATTATTAAGTATTGCTGCATTAGGTTTATTTGCTCTTCCCGCCTATGCAACTCAAGGAATTAGAGAAAAATCTATGCAGGAGATAGCTAGAGCTAGGAAAGATAGTATTGTTAGAGCGAAAAGAGATGGTATCGTCAGAGTAAAGAGTAATTTTACTGTAGAAGAAACAGTTCAACGCTTTGAATCTATTGCCAAAGAACGGGGTTTAAATATTTTTGGCACAGTTAATCACCAAGCAGGAGCCGAATCTGTTGGTTTAGAATTACGTCCGACACAAGTAATTATATTTGGTAATCCTCGTGTTGGTACACCGTTAATGCAGTGCAATCAAACTACGGGAATTGATTTACCCCAAAAAGCCCTTATTTGGGAAGACGAACAAGGACAAGTTTGGCTTGGTTACAATAGTCCGAAATATCTATCAAAACGTCATCAATTAAGAGGTTGTGGTGAAGAAGCATTAGAAAGAGTCGGTAATGCTTTAAAAATGTTAGCCCAAGATGCTACTCAGTGAACAATTATCAATGAACAATTATTAACTATCAACCATCAACTAACAACCATCAACTAACAACCATCAACTAAGAACTAACAAGGAGAGATTCATGAAATTATCAAAACAAGATTTACAAGCATCCACAGATAAAGTTTACGATACTATTGTTATCGGCGGTGGAATTGGCGGTTTATCTGCTGGAATTTACTTACAAAGATATCTTTTAGATACTCTTATTATAGACAAAGGAAAAGCTCGTTCCTTCTGGATGCAAGAACTCCACAATTATCTCGGCGTACCGCCAGATACTCAAGGGCGTACTCTACTTAAAAATGGTAAAGAGCATTATTTATCTCTAGGAGGAGATTCACTTAATGGTTATGTAGAAGAGGTGATTGATGAAGGAGATAACTTCGCTGTTAAAGTTAAAATTGGTCGTCAAAATAGCACTTATTCGGTATTCCGTGCTAAATATTTGATTGCAGCTAGCGGCATTATTGATAACTTACCTTTTGTAGACGATATGCAAAATGTCTACGAATATGCCGGATACAATTTGCACGTCTGCTTGATATGCGATGGTTATGAAATGGCAGACAAAAGAGTTGGCGTGTTTGGTAAAAATCAACGCAGTTTAGAAGTCGCTTTTAGTCTCGGTTGGTTTACACCGTATATTACTCTTTTTACCCAAGATATGTTTGAAGTTAGTTCCCAATTCCGCGATCGACTGTGGGAATATGAATATGATTTAGTCGAAAAACCAATTAAGCAATTTATTGGCGAAAACCATCAAATGACTGGCGTGCAAATGATGGATGGTTCTATTATTGAGTTGGATGCTGGATTAATTTCCATGGGTTCCCAATTTCATTCGAGTTATCTTTCTGGATTAAACCTCCAGACTCAAGGTGAAAATTTAGTCACAGACAACATGTGTCGTACATCTCACCCCCGGATTTTTGCCATTGGCGATTTGAAAATAGGGCTGAATCAAGTAGTAGTAGCAGCTTCTGATGGTGCGATCGCAGCTACAGGTATTTGGCGGGATATTCGCCGTGAAAGAGGAGTCAAACGTCGCTTAGATAATATTGATTCTCCGCTTTTGGCAAGTTGAGACATCTCAAGGTTCTAATAAAGAGACTACCTAGTCTACCAATGTCTATTAATTAGAACCTGTATGCATAAAAACAGCTAAGGTTTCGCGAGCATATTTAGCCCCCATAGGAGTATCTTCAATACTTGCCATCAAAATTGAACCACCAAGCAAGAGCAAGTATTGTTGAGAAAACACTTCAGGCGATTGAATGCCAGCTTCGAGAGCTAGTTTGAAAATGTGAGTCCGAATTGATTGTCTCACCGTCACGGCTATTTGGTTTACAGGATGAGAAACATCCGCGATTTCTAAAGCAGCTTTAATAAAGGGGCATCCGTGAAATTCAGGACTTGCATAGCATTCTTGTAACACATCAAAGCTTGCCAATATCTTTTCTTTAGGGTTACTTGTTATGCAGTTAAGAGTTTCTTCAAACCAATTTAGCCATCGCTTTGCTTGGAAGCGCATTACTTCCACTATTAGTTCATCCTTAGATGGGAAATATCGATAAAATGTACGTCTGGCAACATTTGAATTCACAATAACTTCATTTATACTGACTTGATTGAAACCTTTGTGATAAAACAATTGGGCTGCTGCAATCAAAATTTTATCCCGTAGCTGATGTTTTCCAGGTGTATCGTCAAATAAAATAGGATTGTGTTGGCGCTGACAATTAGTTTCGCTGCTCATAAATCAATTTTATTATGTAGACTAATCTGTATACTTAGTAGTATCTTAAAATGCAGGCTTATATATTTGGTGTGCACCCATTAGAATTTTTTTCTTCTGAAAAATTTTTAATGGGAACCCTTGACTATCTGAGATCTCCTCTCGGAAGTTTTATATAGAGTGTTTCATTAATGAGCTACATTTGACAATAGTCAACAAAATTGATGCCCAGGGAGCGCCGGATGACAAACGAAAGACAGCTCGAAATCGGATTATTTGTCATGCGTTTGAGTATGTCCATATTTTTTATAGCTTTAATAATACAGAAACTGGTAAATATTCAAGGAACAAAAGGTATATTTGAAGGGTTTTATTCATTTGAAATACCAATTATCGCCTATAAACCACTATTGTTTGTTGGAGTAGTTTCAATAGTAGCCTTCTTTTTGGGTTTATATAAAACATTTTCTTACGGTGGTTTGTTAGGTATACAGCTAGTTTCAATAGCTTCTATGTATAATGTAATGCTTAAGCCTGGCGAGCCGAATTATATTTTATTTTGGGGCAGTATCCCATTAATCGGAGCTTTGTTGTGGTTATTTTTGTTGCGAGATAATGATAATTTTTTGACTTTCGATCGGAAGATAGATCGGCACTTAAAATCATTTAATAATCGCTATTGGCAGCACAAACAAAGAACCTTGGAAATTTTATCATATCTAAGTCATCGCACTGGTGAATTTAACGTATATTTAAAAGAAATAGCAAACGGTGTTAGCGAACTAATTGATATTAACTTTTCGGTAATTACTATTTGCCAAGAAGGTTTTGGTCAGATATTAGCTAGTAATATACAATTAGGTGAGAATAAAGGTTCTCAATCCTTACACGGTCAATTAACTGGTACTGTTGTCAATTCTGGTCAATGTCTCGTTGTTGAAGATACAAAAACTTGTACAAAATATGGTCAAGCACCAGAAGGATATCGAGCATATTTAGGAATACCATTACGCACTTCTCAAGGCAAAGTGATAGGTACAATTTGTTGCTTTCATAATCAACCGCGGAAATTTTCCCCTCAAGAAATAGAAATTGTTGAATTATTTGGTGAACGAGCAGCAACAGCCATTGATAACCACCATCTTTATCAACAACAAAGGCAGTTTAATCAAATTTTAGAAACAGAAGTAACGAGAAAAACAGAAGAGTTACGAACAGCACAAGCTAAACTTGTAGAACAAGAGCGCTTAGCGGCAATTGGTGAATTTGCAGCTTCTATCGTTCACGAAATTCGCAACCCTTATTCTACAATAAAATTAGTTTTAGAGTATTTTAATAAACTAGATTTATCTACAGAGGTTAAAAAACGATTATTCTTAGCAGTAGATGAAGCAAAACGATTAGAAAAATTATTACAAGAAATTCTACTTTATGCTAAACCGCAAATACTAGAAGTCTCACAAATTGATATTAATAAATGTATTTATAAAACATTAGATTTACAGCGAAATTTGCCAGATATAATTAATAAAAATATTGAATTTTTCCCTGCACAAACTGAACCTAAATTTCAGGGTGATGAAGATAAAATTAAACAAGTTTTAATTAATCTTATTCAGAATGCCTGTCAAGCTATAAACTCCGGAGAAAAAGTTCAATTACAGGTAGATAGTAATTTTAATCAGAAAGAAATTTGTATTCAAGTTCGTAATGGTGGGGAACCGATACCGCCAAATATTTTACCATTATTAACTCAACCATTCTTTTCAACAAAATCTTCTGGAACTGGATTGGGGCTGGCAATTACCAAACGGATTGTGGAAGCACACAATGGAGAATTTTTGATTGAATCTAATGCTGAAGAAGGAACTTCAGTAACAGTAAAATTACCGTTGATGATTGGTTGAAGGAGTAAGGAATAAGGAGTTGTAGAGACGTAGCACTGCTACGTCTCTACAGGAGTAATAACTAACAACAAATAACAAATGACAAATAATAACTAATAGATAATGAGCGAACATATTATTTTGGTTGAAGATGAAATCAAATTAGCTCAATTTTTAGAAATGGAGTTAAGTAGCGAAGGTTATAATGTCAGCGTCGCCAATGATGGAATAGCAGGATTAATGTTGGTGCGAGAATCAACCCCAGATTTAGCGATTTTAGATTGGATGCTTCCCGGCTTAAGTGGAGTAGAGCTTTGTCGTCGTCTGCGAGCGACGGGAAGTAAAATTCCCATAATTTTGCTCACAGCCAAAGATGAAGTAAATTCACGAGTTACGGGTTTAGATGCTGGGGCTGATGATTATGTAATCAAACCTTTCAGCATTGAGGAACTTTTGGCTCGAATTCGCGCTCATTTACGCCGTCGTAACGAAGAAGATAACCGCTATTTATTGAAATTTGAAGATTTAAGTTTAAACCGTCAAACTCGTGAAGTTTTTCGCGGCTCGCGAGCAATAGAATTGACAGTCAAAGAGTTTGATTTACTCGAATATTTGATGAGTAATCCCCGTCAAGTGTTTACAAGAGATCAAATTTTAGAAACGGTTTGGGGTTATGACTTTATTGGCGATTCTAATGTGATTGAAGTATATGTACGTTATGTACGCCTCAAACTTGAAGAAAATAATGAAAAACGTCTAATTCACACCGTGCGCGGTGTTGGGTATGTTTTACGCGAAGAGTAGTTGGATTACCCCTTCGTCTTCCTCTCTTCGGAGCGTGCCCGATAAGACATATGCTTGGCTGTCACTCGCCTCACGACACAAATAATGAAAGCATACCCACTTAAGATTGCTTTCTTTAGAAAAATTGGTTTTCCCAATTTCCAATTTCCCAATTTTAAAAAATCGCGTCAAGATATAAATAGAGATTATTTGGGTAATGAGCTATGTTTCCTTTCTGGATGAATTCTTGCTGTGGTAGTGATAATTTTTCTACCACAAGACATCAAGAAAATAAATTAAAATTTCTTAAATTTATGAGAGATAATCTAGAAGCTAGATTAGCTGCGCTTAATGCGGCAATTGAAACTATTGAACGTCAGTTAACCCGAAACAGCGATATCGTTTAATTGTACCTGGGACATCGGGCATGGGGGAAGAAAATGGAGTGTGAGGTAAAACTTAGTCTTCATCTTCTGCCCATATAAATCCTGCTAACTCCAGCTCTAAGTTTTCCCTGGTTTAACTTTCACAGTTAAATTCTCACAAAAAAGTGTCCCGAACACCAGGGACACTTATAATACACATATCAAATTGAATCAAAATAAAATAGCTAATTACTTACCATATAACCCAGAGCGATAAGCCCGGGGCGGGGCATGCACTACCCTTCAGGAACACCTTGCAGTGAACGCGTACACCTCCAGCGTGCCGCGGCTGATCGTAATTATTACTCATAACTCATAACTCATAACTCATAACTCATAACTCATAACTCATAACTCATAACTCCTTACTCCCGCATGTGCGTATTATTTTTAACAAATTAATTTAAGCAGCAATAAGTTCATCAGAAGCAGTTATGAAAGAGTAAACAGTTGCTTCTTCCACAGCATTTTGATGAGAAACAATATCGTAAACAGCTTCGAGTGTAGATTCAATTGAACCTTGTATCGAAGCAGGATATTTAGAACAATGTTCCCCAGCGAAGAATAAAGTATTTTGTGCTCTTGCAGCTTCTAGATAAGTAGTAGTGTGGTTTTCTTCATCCCAATGTAGCGTACAACCACCAGCACTCCATTCATAATTACCCCAAGCAATGGATGCAACATCCTTAATCATTCCTTCTTGTTGTAATTCTGGATGTACCTGGGAAACAACTTCTTTAACATAATTATGACGAACATCATCGGACATATTACCCATTGTCTCGGCATCCGAGCCGATTGTATAGCTAGCTAACATTACACTACCGCGTTCTGGGTTGAATTTAACTGAAGGATAGTGACTTTGACACAGGCGTGCACCGCTAAAAGATGCACCACCTTTAATACCAAGTTTCTCCCAGAAGTTTTCAAAGGTGTGGAAAGCAACCTTTGTCGCAGGGCAGTAAACTCTATTATTAATTGAATCTAACTTTCTGTTGTCAAACCCTTCTAAGTCCATTTTCCGCATTACAGTGAAAGGAATTGTACAAAGTACATAATCGCAGTTACGAGTTTTTCTAACACCGTCTTCTAAATAATCGATTTGGGTATAACCATCTTTAACCTTGATGCCCACAACTGGCTGATTGCATTTAATTTCAGCTTTGATAGAATCAACTAAACGATCGATTAGAAGTTGAGTACCACCTTTAATTTGTAGTAAATCAGCACTAGTTTCAACTGCGATATCGGTAAGGAACATATCTAGAGCTTTGCTGCAACGAGCGCGGAAACCAGGATTTTCTTCAACAAACCGATATAAATTAATCTTTTCGCCGTTATCTTTGAAATATGGTTCTAAATCCAATCTTTCCAACTCATCCATCAAATGGGATTCTAAATCTTGCTGTAGACTTTCTCTTAAGTTATCTGGGGAGATGGTATCGACGATGGTTTTCAACCAAGCTGCAAATAATCTTGTTTTTTCGCTGTAACGCTCGTCAGTAAAGATGCCTTGATAACGTTGTTGGAAAATTTTGGGAGCATCTTTGATTTTGAAGACTTTACCTTCGATATTAATCAAAGCGTTTTGTTCTTCAAATACTGTAACGAACTTACAAAGGCGATCGCTTAATCCCATTTCATCAATGTAATGTAGAGTATGTTGGTGAGAGTGGGGAATACGCATTGCACCTAACTCAGCATAAGGTGCGTCTTTTTCCTTACCAAAGCGATGAGTCCAAATTCTGCCACCGACACGATTACTAGCTTCGATGATATCAACAGTGTGACCCAATTTTTCTAATTCTTTTGCAGCAACTAAACCAGCAACACCTGCGCCCAAGATGGTGATATGTTTTTTAGTTTGAGTATTAGCAAGTTTGGTCATTTCAAGCATAAATTTGGTGTCCATCTGAAGATACCTCACTTAGATGTGTATTATTTTGGTGAAATTTTGATATGTGCGTTGCGGTTGTTGTATTTGTTTTAACCGCTTACATTATTTCATAGTGATGGAATTAGAAACTTATGCACTTTATTGGGATGAATAAACCTGTTTATGTTTCTTAAGCGAGGTTTTTCTACTCTACAGAAGCAATTTCATCATTTGACAGAAGTAATAAGTAAGGAGTAATAAGTAATAAGTAAGAAGTAATAAGTAATAGCAATAGGGCTTACGCAACTGGCCGCCTTTTCTTGTACACTGACTGAGCTAGTAAAAATAATACTTTTGACTTTTGACGAACGCAAGCGGTACTAGTGGTTTATCCCATTAAATATGATAGGTTTTCTTGCATACCCGCCTGGGACTATAAGTCCCAGTCTAATAGCTAAAGTCATATAAATATGACTGGGACAAAGCCATCAAAATTAATGGGACAGATCACTCGCTCTTACTATATAGCTACAAAACCGCTGACAAAGAAGAGGAAAGAGAGCCAACATCAGAAGAAATTAAAACTCCTAACTACTAACTCCTAACTACTAACTCCTAACTCCTAACTCCTAACCACTAACTTCCAACTACTAACTTCCAACTACTAACTCCTAACTCCTAACTACTAACTCCCAACTCCTAACTACTAACTCCCAACTCCTAACTCCTTGAATTATCCCCATACCCTAATCTTTGCGGTAAATCCATAATTTGATTAGCGTCTGTCACAATAATCTGAGGTTTATCTCTATACATACTCAACTTTCCTTGAATATATGCATAACTTCTCCGTGGATGTTCTGAGTCTGTAGATATATAACGGTTCTTTATTAAACTCATTATTTTATCCCCAGCAGCTTCATCAACTTTGGGAATAAACACTGAAAATGGCTTCTCTACAGAACCAATACCGATAAGCATATTATTACTAGCAACCTGCTTGGGGTTTCGCAATTCGGTAAAAATGGTTGCTTCTTCTTCTGCTTGTGCTAGTTCGAGTAGTTGCTCGTAATCGAGTCGAGTATTGAATACAGTCGCATCTGGATTTGTTTGCTTAAACCGTCGATAATTTTGAATTATTTCAGCCCTCAAATACCACCAAACACCCAATTCAGCGTAATTTCGCACTTCCGAACCGTTTACCTCGATTTGATTCCAAACTCCGCGATTGGCGATTTGTGCTTCCTTTTCCGCTTCTATATATCGCTGATGGTTATCAGGAAGTGTTGCATAACCATACTTTATAAAATAGGGACTAAAACCTTTGTTAATCATGTATTCTTGAAAGTCAGTGCCGTCATGTAGATAAACGAATACCAATAAACGACCGTAATTTCCCCGGTATTTTTCTAAGCATACCTCTACAGATTCGTCACCTGGGAATTCCAGCTTAACTTTATCCCCAGCTTTAAATAACTTTTCAGCTTCCTTCTTCGCTTCTTTCCCCCAAGGTGAAACAGGTTTCCCACCAGCTGCACGTGATTCCTCGGTATCCAAGGACAAAATCCGTAGACTTTCTTCGGAGCCATTCACCCCAACGCGGATAGTATCGCCATCCACAACCCGCACTACAGTTGCTTCAACCGTGGTACCCTTGAGAACCTTTGGTTTATCCTCAGTTGCTGGCATAATTTAAACCTCTACTTCCCATAAAATTAGTTTTCATATATTGGTGTAACAGAAAACATCCATTAAAGGAAGAATTTCATATTAAAAGAATTGATAAGAACTGTTTCGATACGGGGAATTAATCAAACCACGATCCACTTAATAGCCCCAGCCTTAGAGGCTGGGGCTATTAAAACAAAACCCGCAGTAGAGCAGGCTAAATAAATTTGGTACATTTTTGCTCTGAAATATTTCATTCAGAAAAATAAAGTAAAGTTATTAGTGCTACAAATGCAAGCCACAAATCGCGAGCAACCTCTTGACTATGTCTAAATACTTCGAGTGGAGGGCGCGCATCATTTGGTGCTTTTTTCCAGATTAAATTGAATTCCAACCATAGATATGCAGGTGGAGCTAATCCAGCAAGAAGTAGAGCCAGTTTTGCACCAAGTTTATTATTCCAGTGTGCCCAATCATGTTTGAGCATAATTAGAATGCAAGCACAAGCAATGATGACAAATATTACTGTCGCATACTCAATAAAATACTTACGCCAACCAGTAAAAACAGATGAACTGTTTTGCAATTTGTTATCCATATTTATAGTTCAAGATAATTAACTATCAATTCGATACTTAAATTTTTCTCTCCTCACAAAGGCGACTTCTGAGAAAAGAGATTTCATATAGTATTAATGAATTCAATTTATATCTAGGCCAGTAGATTACTTTAGAGCAATAAGTTCCGGATTTTGCACAATCAGAAGGATTCAGAAATCAGAATCGAGCACTCAGTATACCCCATATCTAAAGCCAGGGGTTTCCTTCCAAGGAAAATTTTCTTTGTCTCCACAATTAAAACGTTCTGTTTTACACCACGAAACATCAGCCAGTCGCACCGCAATTTCCAACACAATTCTGGCTCAATCGGACTGAATTCTTTTTCGGTAATTATCTAAGAGAAACATAAATCTTGTTCACCTCGATCGCCACACAATTCTACTCCTGCTCCGCTTCCCCACACAGAAGTATATTTTTTTGCTTTTGAGTGCTTGCATTAAAACAATATCGGTAGATTCGGAATCAGTATAGATGATTTCATATGAAGTAATGTAACATAGATTTTATAGTTTTTTATTTGTTCTCAATTGTCGAGCTGTAATTAAAAAACTATAAATCGCAAACCTCACACAATATTTGCATCTGCCGTGAAAGTTTTATTCTCACTTGATAGTCAAGTACGGCGAAACCTGCTGGTTTTATTTGCAGCAGGTTTATTATTTTGGGCTAGTTTATCGTCATTATTACCAACTTTACCGCTTTATATCGAAGATATTGGAGCAACCAAGCAGCAAATTGGTGTTATAATGGGGAGCTTTGCTATTGGATTATTGGCATTTCGCCCATTTGTAGGTCAATTAGCAGATAAACGCGGTAGAAAAATCGTGTTGATAATCGGTATTTTATCAGTAGCGATCGCCCCTATCGGCTACAATGCTGTGCAATCGATACCGCTGTTAATGATAATTCGCGCTTTCCACGGTATTAGCATCGCGGCTTTTTCCACTGCATTTTTGGCATTAGTTGCAGATATCGCACCCGTAGAAAATCGTGGCGAATTAATTGGCTACATGAGTCTAGTTAATCCAGTTGGTTTAGCAATTGGGCCAGCATTAGGGGGTTATTTAATGGAGGCTTATGGTTACACTCCGTTATTTATATTCTCTACCGCTTTAGGTTGTCTGGGATTGTTATGTACCGTGCCAATTATCAATCCAGTAGTAGAAGCACAGGAACAAGTTGTAAATAACGATATTCCATTTTGGCAAAAGTTAATTAGTCCCAGAGTCAGAATTCCCGCGATTATAATGCTGATAATCGGTTTGACTCTTGGTACCTTACACACTTTCGTACCGTTATTTATCAAATCAACCGAAGCTGATTTAAACCCAGGATTATTTTACACGGCGGTGGCGATCGCCAGTTTTTGTTCTCGGTTATTTTGCGGAAAAGCTAGCGATCGATTTGGCCGTGGTTTATTTATTACTTTGAGTTTAATTTGCTATACTTTGGCAATGATATTATTATGGACTGCCAATAGCTCGGAAGATTTTTTATTAGCAGCAACTGTTGAGGGAATTGGTGGTGGTACGATAATTCCCATGATGGCAGCAATGATAACAGATAGAGCTTATCCTCAAGAAAGAGGAAGGATATTTAGTTTGTGCATGATCGGTTTTGATATTGGTGTTGCTCTTGCTGGCCCAATTTTCGGTATAGTTGCTCAAGAAATTGGCTATCGTAATATATTCGGATTTAATTTTTTTATTACCTTTGCAGCGGTGATTATCTTTACTACTTTATCTAGCAAAAATCTACCGGCTTCTTTTCGTTTCGCTTTTGGGCGTGGTGTTGATGTTTATTCGCTAAATAAGTGAGGAGTTGGGAGTTAGGAGTTGGGAGTTAGGAGTTAGGAGTTAGGAGTTGGGAGTTGGGAGTTGGGAGTTGGGAGTTAGGAGTTAGGAGTTGGGAGCTAGATTAAATCGCTAAATTCTTTACTAAACTTATTTATAGTTGATCGAGTTAGCCATATTTTCTTTGAGGCAG
>JBCCSG010000234.1:0-11550 GCA_039200565.1 Cyanobacteria bacterium P01_D01_bin.50
GCCCAATATTGGGCATTGGGCATTGGGAATTGGGCATTGGGCATTGGGAGTTTTAGGAAATTTGTAAAACTCTAAAATTTTTTACTACTAACTCCTCACTACTCACTACTCACTACTCACTACTCACTACTAACTCCTCACTACTAACTCCTCACTACTAACTACTCACCACTCACTAATCACTAATCACTAATCACTACTCACCACTCACTACTCACCACTCACTACTCACTACTCACCACTCACTCGATATCCGATATCTCGTCGATAATACATCCCTTCAAAGTTAATTTGCTCAATACCAGCGTATGTTTTAGCTAAAGCTTGCTCGAAGTTTTCTCCGATAGCTGTAACATTCAAAACTCTACCTCCATCTGTAATTAATTGTTGATTTAACTTTGTTCCAGCATGAAACATCGTCACTCCCAACCCTTGGGCTTCGGTAATTCCCGTAATAACTTTACCTTTTTCATAAGCTTGAGGATATCCCCCAGAAGCGGCAACTACCGTAGCAGCGACTCCTTGTTTCCATTTTATGGGGGGCATTTGTTCTAAACGTTGCTCAATACAGGCAAGCATTAGTTCTTCTAAAGGCGTTTCTAATAATGGTAATATTACTTGGGTTTCTGGGTCACCAAAACGACAGTTAAATTCTAAAACCTTGAATTCACCGCTTGGAGTTATCATTAACCCGGCGTAAAGCACGCCTCGATAATCAATATTTTTAGCCCTTAAAGCGTTTATAGTTTTATCTAAAACTTGTTTTTGAACCCTTTCCATTAAATTAACAGTAGCAATGGGTGTTGGTGCATAAGCCCCCATTCCACCTGTATTTTCTCCCGTATCGCCTTCGCCAATACGTTTGTGATCTTGAGCTGGTAATAAAGGTCTAATGGTTAAACCGTCAGTCAATGCTAAAACAGATACTTCTTGCCCGCTCAAGCATTCTTCAATAACTACAAATTCTCCAGCGCTACCAAATTGACCGTGAAAAATTGCATCAACTGCCTCTACAGCTTGATTTATATTAGTTGCCACCGTTACGCCCTTACCAGCAGCCAAACCGTCAGCCTTGATCACAATCGGTGCTCCGTGGTCTTTCACGTAACTTTTTGCCGGTGCCGCTCGGTTAAATACCGCACTATTAGCAGTCGGAATCTTAGCTTCTTGCATCAGTGTTTTTGCCCATACTTTGCTCGCTTCTATTTGCGCTCCTGCCATGGAAGGGCCAAACACTTTTAAGCCCTGTGACTGTAAATAATCTGTAATTCCTTTCGCTAAAGGTACTTCTGGCCCTATAACTACGAGATCGATCCCTTCCTTCAAAGAAAAATCGCTTATCCCAGCAAAATCATCTACCGCCTTAGATAAATTTCGACAGCGATTCATATTAGCTGTACCGCCATTTCCCGGTATGCAGACAACTTGCTCAACTTGGCTTGATTGAAGAAGTTTCCAAGCTAGAGCATGTTCTCTTCCTCCACTACCCACAACTACTATTTTCACTGATATCCTCGTACTTTCATTGATGATGCGTTTTATTTTTCCACCAATTTTAATACTTATCCTGGTTCAACGGTATGCCTTGTTGTGAGTTGTTGACTATTTAACATTCTGCTATGTCTACAAGATTGATTCTTATTCAGGACTTACGTAAGTGTCACAAAACCCGGATGGTGCGTGACACTATGACCATTATTACTTCGTTCAAATTTTAATTAAGTGTCACGTGCCCCTACAAGAAAAATGTGCCAGTTGCTCCCGTCCTATTATTGTTATTCATTCCTAGAATTGGAAATAGAGAATAACTACCTATGAAGGTAAGTCAGCCTAAAATTTACTCGCGCTATATTACAGCTTGGGTAAATTAGCTTCCAAGCTTTATTAATACTCACTACCCCAATTACCGGCATTATAATTTTCAACGCCTCGCTACTTATTTATTCCCTGTTCTATTATTGTTGAAAAATATCGAGATTTATACTGTATTTTGTCCCAATTAACCGAGTTTATTCGTAAATTAATCGATAAAAATTTAATGTTTTCTCAATATAAATACTGAATTTTTCCTGCGTAATGATTTAACACTGGCATCTATAGTTAGCAAATCATTCTTTCAAAATTACAACATGTAAAAAAAAAATTAAAAGTAGTGGCAACTACCTGCCTACAGAGATTAACCTGTGAATACTGAGTTAAGAAATTACGAAAATATTAAGAGACATGACTAAAAATATAGTAACTGGAGCGGCAGGATTTATTGGCTCCCATTTAGCAGAAACATTGCTAAAACAAGGAGAAGAAGTAATTGGTGTAGATGAATTCAATGATTACTACGATCCTTTTTTCAAGCATAAAAATGTTACATCCTTGCAAAACTACGAAAAATTTCAATTAATTGAAGGAGATATTCAGTTTTTAGACTGGCGATCGCTCTTAGTTGATGTTGATGTTGTTTACCATCAAGCCGCACAAGCAGGAGTAAGGGCTAGTTGGGGGCAAGGTTTCCGTTTTTACACTGAACGCAATATCAGCGCTACTCAAGTTTTGTTAGAAGCAGCAAAAGACGCGAAAAATTTGCAAAGGTTGGTTTACGCTTCCACATCAAGTGTATATGGCGATGCGGAAACTTTACCTACTAGCGAACAAATTTGTCCCAAACCAGTTTCGCCTTATGGAATTACCAAATTAGCCGCCGAAAGGTTGTGCGGGCTATATCACAAAAACTTTGGCCTACCTTTTGTAGCGTTGCGTTACTTTACAGTTTACGGTCCTCGTCAACGTCCGGATATGGCATTTCACAAATTTTATAAAGCTGTAATACAGGATGAAGCGATTCCTATTTACGGTGACGGATTGCAAACCCGAGATTTTACCTTTGTTAGCGATGCTGTTGCTGCTAACTTAGCCGCAGCTACCACAGAGAATGCTGTGGGAGAAATATTTAATATTGGCGGCGGTAGTAGAGTGGTTTTAAAAGAAGTCTTGGAAACAATGGAAGAAATTGTTGGCAAACCCATCAAGAGAAACCATATTGAAAGAGCGATGGGAGATGCACGTCATACAGCAGCGGATGTTTCCAAAGCCAAGCAGATTTTAGGCTATCAGGCGCAGGTTAGCTTAAGAGAAGGGTTGACGAGAGAATGGGAATGGGTGAAAGGATTGTATTAAAATATCTCCCACATTTAACTAACACCCATAAATAATGTAGAGACGTTGCACTGCAACGTCTCTTTAGATTTATCAACATTAATGCAATAGACTACTAGCTTTTATGGGTAAACAAGAGTAAACCCGAAAACTAAGCGGATATTTTGCGATCGCAATTCTCACAAAACTCTGTTTGGTAGTTAACTAACGGCTTCCCCTACAAGAAAAGGCAGCCAGTTGCGATCGTTCCTAATAAATTTAAACTTCATCAATTTAACAATCAATAAAAATACTTAGTTTCTCAAGTAACTTTTTAAATAAGTCAAATTGCTTAAAAAACATTCGGATAAAAATAAAGATAAAGCTCGAAATTACACTCATTTTTACTACTAATGTGTACTTTACAAGCATAATCTTTATTAATAAAATATTTATATGTAATATTAAAAACTCTAAAGCCGTATCATTTAAGACTTTCTACTAAAACAAAATGTGAAAGAGAAACAGAACCCTCTGTTAAAAATAGTAAAAATTTGTTAAGAATAGTGACAGGAACGTCAACGGGAGTAAATAAATTTTATGGAAAATAAAGCAGGAACTAAACCGCCTCATCACGTGGTGATTGTCGGTGGGGGTTTTGGAGGTTTGTATACAGCGAAAGCACTGAATAGTAAAGATATAAATGTAACTTTAATAGATAAAAGAAATTTTCACTTATTTCAACCACTTCTGTATCAAGTAGCTACGGGTACTTTATCTCCGGCTGATATTTCGTCACCATTGCGCTCGGTACTTAGTAAGAGCAAAAATACAAAAGTGCTTTTGGGAGAAGTTACGAATATCGATCCAGAGAAGCAAAATGTTGTAATGGGGGATGAAAGAATTCCTTATGACAGTTTAATTGTTGCGACTGGTGCCAAGCATTCCTATTTTGGAAAGGATGAGTGGGAAGAATTCGCACCTGGCTTAAAAACAGTGGAAGATGCGATAGAAATGCGTCGTCGCATATTTATGGCATTTGAAGCAGCAGAGCAGGAGACAGATGATGAGAAACGTCGTGCTTTGTTAACCTTTGTGGTGGTTGGTGGCGGTCCAACTGGTGTAGAATTAGCTGGTGCGATCGCTGAGTTAGCTTTTAGTATTCTTAAGGAAGATTTCCGTAACATCGACACTTCGGAAGCACAGGTGATGCTTTTGGAAGGTTTGGATAGAGTTTTACCACCGTTTGCACCAGAGTTGTCTGTCAGAGCTCAAGAATCTTTGGAAAAATTGGGTGTAACCGTAGTTACGAAAACTTTAGTAACTGGTATTGAAGGCGATATCGTTACTATTAAACAAGGTGATGAAATCAAACAGTTTGCAGCTAAAACGGTGTTATGGGGAGCGGGTGTAAAAGCTTCAGCTTTAGGTAAAGTAATAGCAGAAAAAACTGGTGCAGAATGCGATAGAGCAGGAAGAGTAATTGTTGAACCAGATTTAAGTTTAAAGGGATATCCAAATATATATGTAATCGGTGATTTAGCGCATTTTGCTCATCAAACAGGTAAACCATTACCCGGTGTTGCACCTGTTGCAATGCAAGAAGGGGAGTATGTAGCATTGGCGATTAAACAGCAGTTAAAAGGTAATACAATACCTCAGTTTAATTATGTTGATAAAGGTAGTTTAGCGGTAATTGGGCAACATTCAGCTGTTGTTGATTTAGGTTTTATGAAACTTACAGGTTTCATCGCTTGGCTATTCTGGTTATTAGTTCATATTTATTATTTAGTTGAATTTGATAACAAACTTGTAGTCATGATTCAGTGGGTTTGGAACTATTTCACTCGGAATCGTGGTGCAAGATTGATTACAGGAAGAGACTTAGATGCACCTGTTGAAGTTAATAGTCAGGTAGATTATTACCCACCAGTGAATGGTAAGGGCGCTATTAATATTTGATAGTTGATAGTTGATAGTTGATAGTTGGTAGTTGATAGTGGTTAATTGAGAGTTATTTTTTTACTCCTAATTCCTAACTGCTAACTACTAACTACTCATTAATTGGTAAAGTAACGATCGCAGTTGTTCCAACTCCTTCTTTACTAATTAAGCTAATTTCTCCACCATGCAATTCTACATACTGTTTGACAATTGATAGTCCTAAACCATTTCCAGATATTTTACCAACATTGCTGCCTCTGTAAAATGAAGTAAATAGATTTTCTTGTTCTATTTCCGGAATACCAATACCTTCATCTTGAATACGGAAAATAGCTTCTTCTTGTAAACAAAATAAATCAAAACGTACTTCTCCACCTAGAGGAGAATATTTAATCGCATTAGATAATAAATTGCTCAGGATGTGTCGGAGTATTTTCTCATCTAGGCGAGGTAGTTGAGTGTTAGTATTTGAAACCTGATAATTAGAATTTTCACTATTTTTCTCAGGTTGAATAGAGCATCCTTGAATCTTCAAAATAATGTTGTGTCGATCCATGGCTGTCAATTTTATTTCTGCTACTAAATCGGCACAAAATTTTTCTAAGTCTAAAGGTACAGGATTAAACTGATTTCGATCAACTTCTGCTTTACCTACTAATAAAACATCATTTAAAAGTTGATTGAGATGTTTTACAGCATTTTGTATATGCTGTAGATATTCATCTTTTGTACTTTCTGTTAGTTGCTTATTCTGATTTGCAAGTAATTCAGTAGAATTAGAAATTGTGCTTAATGGATTACGAAACTCGTGACTCACTATTGAAATAAAACGAGATTTGAGTTCTCTCATCTCTTTTTCTTTTTGTAATGCATTCCGCATTACAGTTTCTTTTTGATGCTTGCTTAAAGCTATTTCAATAGTAGTAATTAATTGAGATTCTTCAAAAGGTTTGAGTATATAACCAAAAGGTTGAGTTGCTTTAGCTTTTTGGAGAGTGCTTTCGTCGGAATAAGCAGTGAGAAAAACTACCGGAATATTAAAGCTATTTATAATTATTTCAGCGGCTTGAATTCCGTTCATCTCGCCTTTAAGCATCATATCCATCAAAACCAAATCTGGCTTTAATTCTCCCATTTTAGTAATTGCTTGTTCTCCGTAAGCGATGACTGCGGGGACGATATAACCTGAATTTTCTAAACAATCTTTGATATCGCAAGCAATAATTCTTTCATCTTCCACAACCAAGATTTTTTCTTTCATTTATATTCTCCTCAGTTGTTTTCGGCGAATGAAATTCTAAATAAAGTTCCAAATTTAGAATGATAGACTATTTCTCCTTCTAATTGCTCGACTAGATTCCAAACTAATTTTAAACCGAGAGATTGTTTTTTTAATAAATCAATATTTTCTGACACCCCCATACCATTATCACTAATTGATAATGAATATTTACCTTTTTGTAAAGCTATAAATTCCACGTATATTTCTCCTTCATCACTATTTTTAAAAGCATGTTTAATTGAATTAGAAACAAGTTCGTTGATTATTAAACCACAAGGAATAGCCGTATCAATATTCAAACATATTTTTTCTATATTAGTTTTTATCTCAATTTTGTTAATCTGATAGCAGCGAATTAAATTATGCTTCAATTTCCGAATATAATCAGAAAATTCTATTTTAGCTAAGTCATTATTTTGATATAAGTTTTCGTGAATTAACGCCATTGCTCGGACGCGATTTTGGCTATCTAAGAAAACTTCTAACGCTTGCTTATCTTTGATATATCCAGATTGCAAACGCAGTAAACTAGAAATGATCTGCAAGTTATTTTTAACGCGATGATGAATTTCTTTAAGTAATATTTCTTTCTCTCTTAAAGAAGCTTTTAATTGATTTTCTACCTGTTCGCGAGCAGTAATATCGGTACTTGAACCAGCCATAAATATCGGGATACCATCGTCATCCCGAACTACCGTACCTCGAGTTAAAAATGAATAAACATCTCCATTTTTGTGTACCATTCGATGTTCTATTTCATATTTAGGAATTACATCTTCTAAATAAGCGTTAATTTCAGCTTTTACTAAAGGTAGATCATTACTATGTACAAATTGCAACCAATTGGTAAATTGATTGGCTATTTCTTCGTCTTTATAGCCAAGCATTCCTTTCAAGTTAGAATCAATATAAACTTCGTTAGTTTGAATATTCCATTCCCAAACCCCTACTTTACCTGCACTTATAGCTCGTGCATATCTTTCTTCACTTACTCTTAAAGCTTGTTCTACTTGCTTATGTCCTAATACATTTCCTAGCATTTCTGCTACCATTTTCAGTAAGACAATGCTATTTTCCGTCCATATGATTTTCTTGAAGGATTCAAAGCCTAAAAAACCGATTAAATTACCACTACAGGTAATTGGTAAAATAATCAGAGATTTAATATCTTGAGTTTGAAAAAGCTGTTTTTCAACTGCTTCTTTGAATAGTAAATCTTCTATATCATTTAATTGTAAAGTTTCACCACGGCGAAGTTTTTCTATAAACAAAGTCAAATTTGTTATATCGATATTTTGAAATTCATTTGTGAATGAAATTTGAGAAATATGCCATTCATGAGTGTTATTAATCTTGTTTGAATCTTCTGTTAGTAAGTATACATAACTGCGATCGACATCAATAAATGTACCAATAGTTTCCAATGCTTGATTGATACCATTATCTATTTCCGAGGCAGCAAGATTAATAAAATGAGTAGATATAGTAGTAATTAACTTTTCAAAAGCTACTCGAAAACGAAGTTCTTCTTCGATACGCTGGCGTTCGATAATTTCTTGTCGCAAGCGGGAGTTTATATTTTGTAATTCATAAGTACGTTCTTCAACTCTTATTTCTAGTTCATCTTTCGCATTTTGTAACTCGATTTCGGCTCGCTTACGTTCGGTTATATCCCGAATGATAACCATAATATCGTGTCCGATTGTACTTTGTAATCGTGCTTCAAAACTTTTTTCTCCTGTTGATAAAGATAAAGAATATTCAATTGCAATTAGAGAATTTGTTTCTAATACTTGGGAAATAGCTGTACTGAATTGATCGGCTATTGATGATGGAAAAAGTTCTTCTAATTGCTTACCTAAAAAATTTTCTGTTGTTAAGTATAAATTAGATAAATCATTGGTATGACAGCTAAGAATAGTACTGTCACTTTTTAAGCGAAAATAAATATCGGGAAAAGCTTGGAATAACTCTTGTAACTCACTAGTTGTTTGTAGAAGTTGTGCCTCTGTGGCGATACTATCGCATATTTTACGTTGTAATAATTTATTCGTATTTTCTAAATTATCAAATTTAGTTTGTAAAGAATTTCTTTGTTTAATTTCTTCTTGTAATTGCTTTTTGGTTTTTAACAGTTCAGTTTGCAACTTTTCCACAATGATTTCTGAGGTAACTATTTCGATTAATTCTCCTTTCTTATTCACGATTGGCAAAGATTTTATATCATTTTTTTTCATCAATAATAATGCAATTTTAACGTCATAATTTGGTGATAAAGTGATTGCAGGTCTCATTATCTCTACCACTTTTACCTTCTCGAAATTTTTGATATGAATTAAGTCAAAAAGTTTAACTATACCTAATAATTTTGAATTATTTACAACAAATAATTCTTGAGGTAGTCTTTTTTCTTCTTCCAGTTTTTCTATTAAGTAAATAATTTCTATTAAAAGAGTTTCTGGCAGAACCTTGAGGTAAGACTCTTTAATCCCATCAGCGACTAAAAGCATAATGACAAATTAGTAAAGATATATTAGTGCTGTAGCAAATCATTATATATAATATTCTTGTATTTATTTTTCTTAACTAGTTTGTGATTAATTTATAAACTACATGTAATAATACTTTATATAAAAAACGAAACTAAATAAAACTACTATGATTAAACTTAATATATTTAGTTATTCGACAAAAATAATTTAATTTATACTAACGGGTATCCATGAGAATTTTTTTAGGAGAAAAAATCTTATGAGAGCCCTTGACGGCAAAATATGACCTT
Organism: Cyanobacteria bacterium P01_D01_bin.50; assembly: GCA_039200565.1. Taxonomy (GTDB): domain Bacteria; phylum Cyanobacteriota; class Cyanobacteriia; order Cyanobacteriales; family Nostocaceae; genus Rivularia. The sequence continues at coordinate 9,138 of JBCCSG010000234.1, forward strand.
TTAATCTTCTTTGTCTCGATAAAATAAATTACTATATAGGAAGCGATCGCTACAAATTGTAAAGCGCTGGCTATATAGTAAAAATGGAATCAAAGTAACTATTTTTTCCGAAATTGCCTTTAAGGCTAAATTTAAAAAGATTTTTTTGGGTGATTGTTAACATTGCTACCCCATTCAAATTCATATAAAGCCATCCAAAGATTCTAATAGAGATAAAATATACTCTCCTCAATAGCTAGCTTAAGTTAAAAATAAGGCTCTTACATCGTGGTTAATACTTATACGTACTAACTTAATCTCAGTATGGAATAATTTCGTATAAAGGAAAAATATAAACGTAGGGAATGCAGTGATTGTAATTTTTTACGGAGATTTCAACCCCTAATCAGTCGTAATAAAATATTAATCGTTACTTTCGCTATTTAAAACAGTAAATTAGTATTGAGCAATAAAAAAATATATTAAGGAAACTGATGTCTAGCCAACAGGGTACGCTGAGTGTCAACCATTCTAGTCTTGCATCTATCGTTGGAGAAGAAAATCTGATTTACAACGAGGTCAGTATAGGTAACAATAAGGAATTAAAGGCAGCTATATCACCGGGAAATCTCCCTAGTTGCATTGTTTATCCCCAAACTCAAGAACAACTCGCTGAAGTTATTACTGAAGCTTATTGCAATAAGTGGCGCGTTTTGCCTTGTGGTAATGGCAGTAAACTTAAATGGGGTGGTTTAACTAAAGGTATCGATATCGTTGTTAGTACGCAACGCCTCAACAAAATAATCAATCATGCTGTAGGTGATTTAACTCTTACAGTTGAAGCTGGGGTGAAAATAGCCGATATTCATGCAAATTTAGCGAAAAACAACCAAATTATTGCCCTTAACCCTACTTCACCTGACTTGGCAACTATTGGCGGCATCATCGCCACTGGGGATACTGGTTCCCTAAGACAACGTTATGGTGGTGTGCGCGACCAATTATTAGGTATTACTTTTGTCCGTGCTGATGGTAAAATTGCAAGGGCTGGCGGACGAGTAGTTAAAAATGTTGCCGGTTACGACTTAATGAAATTATTTACCGGTTCTTACGGAACTTTAGGTATTATTACAGAAGCAACTTTTCGGCTATATCCCATGCAGTCAGCTTCGGGAACTGCGATGTTAACGGGTAGCCAAGAAGCTATATTCCAAGCAGCAGAAACCCTTCGTGGTTCCGCTTTAACCCCTACCCAAGCCGATTTACTTTCTTCTCAACTAGTATCAAATATGGGATTGGGTAAAGGATTGGGATTAATTGTGCGTTTCGAGAGTATCCCCGAAAGTGTCAAAGAACAGTTAAACCAAGTTTTACAAGTAGGAAAAAAATTAGGATTAACTAGTGCAGTATATTCAGATACGGAAGAAAAAGACTTATGGCTTTTATTACCAGAACAAATACATTTACCTGACTCAGAATCAGCAATTACTTGCAAAATAGGAATATTACCAAATGCTGCTGTTGAAGTTTTAAATCAAGCCTCGCTAGGTTTAATTCATATGGCTAGTGGTTTAGGAATATTACAATTTGAAGATGAAAAAAAGGTTTTAGAAATGCGGAATTTGTGCGAAAAAAAGAGTGGTTTTTTAACGATTTTATCCGCAAGTGTAGAAGTAAAGCAAAAGTTAGATGTTTGGGGTTATAGTAATAATGCGTTGGAATTAATGAAGGGAATTAAGAAACAATTTGATGCTGAGAATATTTTAAGTCCCGGAAGGTTTGTAGGTGGAATTTGATGAAGAAACAAGGGGACAAGGAAGGGGATAAATGATGATTAAATCCTCACTCCTCACTCCTCATTTCTAACTTCTAATTCTTAACTTTTAGCAATTAACAACCAACCATTAACTAATAACTACAAATTAATCATGCAAATTTCAGAAAATAACAAAAATAATATTGCTTCAAATAACAATATAAAAGGTTTTGATGATATCCATCCGCCGGAACCTAAGTTAATTGATTCTTGCGTTCATTGCGGGTTTTGTCTTTCCACTTGTCCGAGTTATAGGGTAATTGGTAAGGAAATGGATTCTCCACGGGGAAGAATTTATTTGATGGATGCTATTAATGAAGGAGAAATTCCTTTAAATAAGGCGACTGCTCAACATTTTGATTCTTGTTTGGGTTGTTTGGCTTGTGTCACGACTTGCCCTTCTGGTGTGGAATATGACAAGTTAATTAGCGCCACTCGTCACCAAGTAACGCGAAATTTCCCCCGCAGTTTACCGGATAAATTATTTAGACAATTAATTTTTTTACTATTTCCTTATCCCCAAAGATTGCGCCTTTTACTTTTCCCACTGTTAATTTATCAAAAGTTAGGATTACCAAAATTAATTCGTGCTACTGGTTTACTTAAAAAAATATCTCC
>JBCCSG010000235.1:0-11524 GCA_039200565.1 Cyanobacteria bacterium P01_D01_bin.50
TCTCCAAATCCTAGTAAATTAGCATAATGCACGATAGCACCGTACAAGTAAAAGAGTGCAATAATTCGGAGATAGATCCCAATACTTTGTTTATGTCGTGATTCAAAAATTAAATGCATTTTTTAATTAACAATCATCTAAATCTAAAATTATTTGTCGTGGTGGCTTTCCGTAAGATTCTAGAAATAACTCAACTAAAAGTTTTTCTATAGATTCAGCATCATGTTCAATACGGTGATATCTACTATCTGCCTTATTAGACACATGTTCTGGACAATGTTCGAGACGAGAATACAGTACTTTTTCCTGCTAGAATATTTGATTGCTCTTCCTTTTTAGAATGAAAACAAAGCTCGGGTTAATGGTAAGAAAAAAAGTTCTTTTCTACCCCCTCTTCCCCCTCTCCCCCCTCCTTGCCTCCACTCAGCAATTTTGGGTTATTCGAGTACTAGGGCTTCAACAACTCCCCAAACCGCTGATTAAATCCAACAATCCCCTGCAAACCACCAGTGTGAATCACCACAATTGTACTACCATATTTAAATTTACCTTGTTCTATTTCATCCCATGCACCATAAAATAATTTTCCTGTATAAATAGGGTCAATCTGAATACCAAATTTTTCGTAAAATCCATTAATAAAATCTATTAATTTCTGATTCCATTTTGTATAACCACCAAAATGATAGTCAGTTACCAAATCCCAATTATCATACTTTTTTCCCACAGATTCCCATATCAAACCATGAATTTCATCTTTCAAAAAATTACCCTTCAAAGCTGGATAAACCTTTAAAAAAGACATTCCATTCAAACCAGTAACCAACCCAGCAGATGTTCCACCAGTACCTGCGCTGACACAAAAATAATCCGGTAATTCGCCACCAAGTTGTTCCCGTACCTCTGCAACTATCTCTGCACAACCTCTAACCGCTAAAGTATTACTTCCACCTTCGGGTATTACATAACATCTTCCCAATTCATCCTGCAATCCTGCGGCGATTTCTGTTTTCTCTTCCCGATATGCAATTCTATCCACAGATACCAAATGCATTCCTAACTCTAGCGCTATAGATAAAGTCGGATTTAACGGCTTTACCAATTCCCCTCGAATTACACCAATCGTCTCAAACCCAAACATTTTACCCGCCGCTGCCGTCGCTGCAATATGATTGGAATATGCACCGCCAAAAGTTAGTAACCGTTTTTGTTGCTGCTCTCTTGCTGCTTGCAGATTGTACTTCAACTTTCGCCACTTATTACCCGAAACTTGGGGATGAATCAAATCATCGCGTTTGACAAATAAACGTATTCCACGTTGAGTTAATAATTCATCTTGAATCAGTTGTAATGGGCTTGGTTGGTTGAGCATATTTTTTTAATACCATTTATGTAAAAAAGACGTTGCATTGCAACGTCTCTAGCAAAATTATAATTACCTATTTACTCCGGTTGATTTAGGTGAAATTGAAGCCATCATAGAAGAAACCAGAAACACTAACTTCGGCTAAAATATTTTCTCCCCCAAAGATTGCAGCAGAGTTATCACTTTCTTGAATACTCAAATTACCAAAATTTGAACCATTCCCGAAGGAAATACTAGTTTCACCCGTAAGTAAATCACTAACAAAATCGGCGATGTTATCCAGATTCAAAATTATGGAATAGGCACTGTTGTTAAACAAAATGAAATCGTCATTTCTGTTAAAGAAATTATTTCTCTCAATGCCAACCAACACGTTGCTTTCACTCCCGCCGGTGATGTCGTTACCCGGAATGTCGATGGGAATCAGCACGCGATCGATACCTTGAATAATACCATTGGCAGCCTCTACATTTGCCAATTCATCGATCAAACTAGGGTTAGTTAAATCTGGCTCGTTATCTACTAAATTGCCATCTTCAACCTGAAAATTAGCACCTTCTAGTAGAGTGTCTACCTGAGTTTGAGTCTTAATTTCTGCTTGGTTTTTTACTCCTGGAGACACGTGATAAAGCAGTATATCCTGTAATAACGGTATTGGCGAGCCATCACCTAAATCGGTAAGAGCATTGGCGATCGCACTAAAAGCCTCTCCCTCATCCGTACCTTGATAACCAAAATCCTGAGCTAGTTTAATAAACGCAGCATCAGTAGGAGCAAACACTGTAAGCTCTGCATTTGGATCGTCAACAGCATCGACTAAGTCAGCAGTTTTAAGAGCTTCGAGTAGAATATCAAAGTCTTGACTATTGTTATCAAATTCATCCCCACTTTGAGAAACTATACCGGCAATAGTAGGCAGAGATACATCGGAGTCGTTAGATAACTCGTTACCTGGAATGTCGATGGGAATCAGCACGCGATCGATACCTTGAATAGTACCGTTAGCAGCCTCTATATCCGCCAACTCGCCGATGAAACTCGGGTCGATAAGGTCAGGCTCGTTATCTACTAAATTGCCATCTTCAACCTGAAAATTAGCACCTTCTAGTAGAGTGTCTACCTGAGTTTGAGTCTTAATTTCAGCTTGGCTTTTGGCATCAGGGGAAACATGATAGAGCAGGATATCTCGTAAAAGAGACACTGGATCGCCGTTACCAAGTTCGCTGAGTGCATTAACAATTACATCCAAAGCTTCTGCTTCATCCATACCCTCATAGCCAAAATCCCGAGCAAGCTGAATGAAAGCTTCATCTGTGGGAGCAAATACACTGAAATCAGCATTTGTATTGTCGAGAGCTTCCACTAAATCCGCAGTTTTAAGAGCCTCGAGCAAGATATCAAAGTCTGAACTATTATTATCGAAACCATCCCCGCTTTGAGAGACTATACCGGCAATAGTAGGCAGATTTGATTTGGAAGATATATTATTTGCCATTTCGTGATTCTCCTAGGTGTAGATGCGCGAGCAAGAGGGCTAGCAAAGAAATTTCGAGGGAATTCTATTAAGCTACTTTTCCGACTTAATTTTTTTCTTATCTACCTAATTTTAGTTTGTTTTTTATAATCATCACAATATTAATTTTTATGAAAAAATATTGTCATTGATACCAATAAGCATGTAAATAGCCGGTATAGTCAGTGGCAAGAAAAAAATATTTTCCACAACTAAAGCCTCTCAATTCGGGCAGGTGGGTACTTGATAACTGAAATAACAGCGTCGATCGAAAAAGCGAGCTTTCCGGCTCGCACTACCTAACTTCCCGTCTTCCTAACCCCTAACTCCTAACCCCTAACTCTTAATTTCTACCTTTTGAAAATCTTCTGCCGTAAACGAGTCACAAAAATATTTACTTCCTCTAAATTCATCATTGAAGCAATAACCCCGAAAATCGCCAATCCTACAAAACCAGATATTGATAATTGCAAAAGCTGAATTAACAAGTTTTCGGAATCGAGTAACTGTTCAATACCTTGAGAAGTTGCATAACTCGCCGCACCAGCTACCACACTACCAGCGGCTAAACCTAATATTGGTAAACTCCATTGTAAGACGGGTAAACCATTTAATTTACGGTTGAGTAGGAATAACAACATTAATATTGAACTGCAATTCACTCCCACTGTCGCTAGTACTAAACCCGGTGCACCAAAGTTGAAAACCCTAATAAATAAAAAGTCTAATAAAGCATTGAGAAAAATATTTATCATACTGATGCGGAATGGTGTATCTCCATCACCCAAGGCGTAAAATACCCGCACCAAAACATCACGCCCTAAATAGACAAACATGCCGATGCCATTCACAACTAATAAAGAAGCAACCAAAGCAGAATCTTCAGCATTAAAAGCACCGCGTTGATAGACTATCTTGACAATCGGATTTGCCAAAGCCACTACTAAAGCACCCAAGGGTAACATTGTAAAAGCACAAAGTAATAACCCCTGACGAATGCGTAACTTTAAATCTCCCCAATCTTGTGGATCAGTAAGACGAGCAAACATCGGTAATAGGGGAACCAAAATTACATTGGAAATAATTCCCAAAGGCATTTGTACTAATAATCCAGCATTGAATAAAGCTGGTGCAACTCTAGTACTAATAAATGAAGTGAAAAATAAATCAGTATAAAGGTTAATTTGTAGCATACCGGAAGAAAAAGTTGCCGGTATCATAATTTTCAGAACTTCCTTTACTCCCGGTTGGTTAAAATCGAATCGCAGTCGAATTCTTCCCATACCAGCTTTTGCCTGGGCTGCTAACTGCGCAAACCATTGTAAAAGTGCTCCTGCTAAAGTTCCCCCAGCTAAAAAAGTTCCCCCCAACATCGCATATTCCGTAGTACTGATTTTGTTTCCAACTTGCAGGTACAGAATACCTACAGCAATAACAACCGCACTACTAGAAAACAAAGGGCTAATAGAAGGAAGCCAAAATACATTCGCAGCATTTAGCACCCCAAAACCAATACCAATTAAACCCGCCAAAACAGCCATCGGAGCCATAACCTGCAACTGGCGAATAGCAATTTCTCGAACTAACTCCTTACCACCCTCCCGCAAACCAGGAGCTAAAATATCAATAAAAAAAGGCGCACCGATAAATAAAACAATGGAAACAGCAAGCAGTATTCCACCAATCAGCGTCATAATCGTTTCTACTAAGGTTGCAGCTTCTTTCTTATCCCGTTTAGCTAAGACACTGACTACTGCACTGTAAAAAGGACCATTAATTCCCCCCAGTAATATTAGTAGAAACCCAGGTATTGTATAAGCATATTGAAATCCAGCAGACGCAGGTCCCAAGCCAAAAGCAGCAGACATAACTAACTGTCTTACCAAACCAAAAACTTTGCTAATTAGAGTAGCAATAGCGACAATGCCAGCAATATTAGCAAACGAACGAGACGGTTTATCCTGTTGTTTCGTCACAAATAGTACCCGAAAATTCTCCAATCCAAGATATCTGAAAATATTAAACCCAAAATTGAAGAATATGTCAGGCACATTTTGACAAAAAAGTTGTAAAGAGTTAGGAGTTAGGAGTTAGGAGTTAGTAGTTAATAATTTCAATTTTCTCCCCATCTCCCCATCTCCCTATCTCCCTCACCGGCATCCAAGACTATATCGCGTCGAAACCCCAGTTTTCGGATTTACTCCATCAGCGCGATCGCACATCAATTTGACTTGATAGCGATCGATGATAGCATCTGTAAAATCGGCACCGGTAATATCAGCGTCAAAAAAACGACTGCGGCTCATTGTTGCTTCGGTAAAATTGGCATTTTTCAGATTGGCAAAATCCATTGTTACTTGGTCTACCAATGCTCCTGTAAAGTCTGCGCCTTCTAAATTAGCTTTAAGTAAATTGCCTTTGGTAAACATGGTGTTTGTTAAATTGGAACCTTGAAAATTAGCTCCCCGCATTTCTGCGGCAATAAAATTAACTCCGATTAAATCTTGATTAGAGAAATCACGGTATTCTAAATTTGTGCTACTGTAATTAATCGTGTTTGTTTGAGCGAAAGCCGGATGAGCATCAAGTAGTACCCACAAGCACGCTAGACATATAACGACAAACAAACCTAAAAGACGAACAAGAATTTTTTTCATTATCCTCAAATAAAGGTCAATAGATAGTTGTTAGTAGATATTGGATAGTAGTTACTGGAATAATCAACTACTAACTACTTTCATTATCCTCAAAGAAAGGTAAGTGAGTCGATAGTTGTCAGTAGATAGTGGTTAATGGATAGTAATCATTACAACAACCAACAACTAACAACCAACAACTAACAACTAACTACTAACCACGTTCCAACCAACTACTCCCAATCTTTCCCAATACGAATTGTTAGGTCAGATTCTATATCGCCAGTAGCAGATACATCAATATAGTTGATGTTTAAAATTTTCTGTAATTCTCTCGCTGCGCGTTTATTAGCTTTTTGTACGATTATTTCAGATTTTGCTCGCTTGTCCGACCAATTTGGCACGGCATACACTTGAGTAAAACCTTGTTTTTTAAGGACTGCGATCGCTTGTTGAGTTTTTTCTGGTCGATTGTCTGTATTTTGAATAGCAATTTTTAAGCTGGTTATTGGCTTTTTATTTCCTTTGAGGCTAGCTAAGTTTACTCCAGCGTAATTGGCAAGTAAGTCTCCTTGTCCGTTTAAATTCAGCCAGTAACTATCTGGATCTGCACTCAAACGGCTGAAAATTCCCGGTAATAATGCCATTTGAAAATTATCTCGCTCCACCTTTAAAGTGAAATTGGCTAAGGCCATCATTTCTTCTAGCTTCAAATTGGTATCAAAATATTTTCGCATTACTCTAATTAACTGCGGTAATCGAGGTAAAACTTTAGGACTCCAAAGACGTTCCCGTAAAGCCAACAACATTGTTTGCTGTCGTTGTACTCTTTCTAAATCCCCAGAATTTTTTTCCCGAAACCGGACATATTGTTCTGCTTTTTCGCCATTAAGAGTTTGCCAGCCACTGACTAAATTAATCGATAGTCTTTGGGCTGAATCTTTGTACCGCATCGGCTTGGGTACAAATACTTCTACTCCTCCCAACTGATCCACTAATTGTTGCATGCCAGCAGTAGAAATGCGAATGTAGCGGTGAATGGGCGCATTACTCAAACTACGACTTACCACCCGCGCCGCTAAAACTGGGCCACCAGAAGCGTTAGCTTGGGATACCTTATTTAATCCCTTTTCCGGAATTGATATCATCGTATCCTTGGGAATCGAAAGTACCCGAATAGTTTTATCTTGGGGGTTAACTCTCACCAGTAACATGGTATCGCTGTTTCCGGCAAAACTTTCCGGCGAACCTGAAAGCGTACCCGGTATGGGTTCGACTCCCAAAATTAAAATATTCATTGGTTTTTTGAGTTGGTATTGGGAAATGTTACTCCACAAAGCCCCAGGTAATGGAGCATCCTCAGGATCTATTCCCGACCATTCCAACTCCGAATCAGTTTTCTCCATATCACTCCATAACGGAGTCCAAAGTGCCAAACTTGATACCAGTAACCCGGATAAAGTGATCCCAACTACAACAGTGAGAATCCAAAACAACCATTTGGGCATTGCCAAACCCAGTCTTAAATAAAGCTGACTGGGCATAGAACTGGTTTTTGTACTAGCTTTTGGCTCAACCTTAACTAGCTGACTACTTACAGGAGATTGGCTTTGTAAGCTTTGTCCCCGATAATTCGTTTCTCTATTGTTCCAACTTTCCACTTGTTTAACCACGACTAACTCCCCACTAACCAATCCTTAAACGTAATCTTAATTGAAGCTAAAAATATTGCCACTTTTGAAGGCGGCTGTACACTTAAAGTGTTGTAAATTAGGTTGGAAAGACAACATGACTAATCGTTTATTCCCAGTAATTCTTGCAGGTGGTAAAGGCGAACGTTTTTGGCCCCTTTCTCGACGAACCAGACCTAAGCAATTTTTAAATCTTGATGGCACCTCACGTAGCTTGATGCAAGCTACTGCTGACCGACTGCTACCCTTGACTGATGGTTGGGATTCCTTGTGGGTGATAACTTCTAGCTTGATAGCAGAAGGTGTTAGGGAGCAATTACCCGAATTACCACAAGCCAACTTACTTGTAGAACCACAAGGGAGAGATACAGCAGCGGCGATCGCTTGGGCAAGTTTGGAAATTAAAGAGCGTTATGGTGAAGACGCGATTATTGGTTTTTTCCCTGCGGATCACTGGATTGCCGACCAAGAGGCATTTGCACATACATTAAGTGCAGCAGCAGAGTTAGCGGCAACAAACCCGGCGATCGTCACCTTGGGAATCAAACCAACATTTCCATCAACGGGCTATGGCTACATAGAACAAGGTGAAAAATTTGGTAGCTTTAACAACTTGCCAGCCTATCACGTTAACCGCTTTACTGAAAAGCCCAACCGCGAAACGGCGGAAACTTTTTTACAAACGGGACAATTTAGCTGGAATAGCGGTATGTTTGTTTTTCGAGCAGGTGTTGTCATTAAAGAGCTATATAATCATGCTCCCCAAATCATCGAACCCATCGAAAAAAATGGTCCCGAAATTTATCCCGAACTGCCCAAATTAAGCGTAGACTATGCGTTAATGGAAAAGACCAATCTAGCATACGTCTTACCAGTAGAATTTGGCTGGGATGATTTAGGAGATTGGAATGCCATTGAAAGACTGCTCAAAAAAGAGAAAGAGCCAAACGTCGAATTAGCTACTCATGTAGGATTAGACACCCAAGGAGCTATTATTTACGCCAGCAACGATGATGATGTAATTGTTACTATTGGACTTGATGATGTTGTTGTCGTCCGCGACAAGAATGTCACCCTAATTGTTAAAAAAGAACGCACCCAGGAAATTAAGCAAGTACTCAAAACTCTGCAATCTGATTCCCGCTTTACCGAATTACTTTAAAGTAAATATGTACTAATATGTCATAAATATTAGAAACTCATTATTAGCAACCGAGAACAGTTAAAATCTGTTCTCGGTTACCTAAATTTGGGAACCTAATACGAATCGTCAAAATAAATGAAGCAAAACTTCAAACCCTTGACAGAAGCCTAAAAGCTATTTTCCCAGTATAACAATATCAATAGTTAGGGGGATGGGGGGATGGGGAGAATTTTACCCCTTACCTCTTACCCTTAGACCGACTTATCTTTATTATTAGAAAATGTTTCTAACTCAAACCGTTCCTCGTCAAAGAGAAATTATTGAAGTTTTATTCCGCAATGGCTGGGATTATATGCGACGGCTGATTACCGTTGGTAAAGCCGATGAACCCCAGCTACCAACTCCTGCGGTATTAAAGAATATTTTGGTCGATTTAGGTCCTGTTTATATTAAACTGGGTCAATTACTTTCTACTCGTCCAGATTTGTTGAGCGCATCCTATATTGACGAACTTTCAACTTTACAAGATGATGTTCCACCCGTACCTTGGGCAGACGTAGAAATACTTATTCGCAAACAGCTAAAAGGTCCCTTAGAAGAAAGCTTTGCTTCTATTAATCCCGTACCTGTAGCTGCTGGTTCCATTGCTCAGACACATAAAGCGACTCTTGTCAATGGACAGGACGTTGCCATTAAAGTACAGCGTCCGGGAATTAACTTAACTATTGACCAAGATATTGCTTTAATTCAAGGTATTGCTGAATTAGTTGCTCGTACTGATTTTGGAGAAGCCAACGAAATTAAAGCGATCGCCGATGAATTTTGTAGCGCATTAAAAGCAGAATTAGATTTTACCCGAGAAGCTGGTTTTACCGATCAACTACGGCGTAATTTATCTCAAAGTCGTTGGTTCGATCCCAAAGATATAGTAGTTGCTCAAATCTATTGGGAGTTAACTACATCAAAAATAATGGTGATGGAATGGCTTGATGGTGCGCCTATATTATCAGCAGATATAAATGATAATAATGGTGGGAGTGCCCAAGCCGAACGTAAAAGAATTACGACTCTGTTATTTGCAGTCTTTTCTCAGCAATTATATGTTGATGGGTTCTTTCATGCAGATCCCCATCCCGGCAACATCTTTTATCTCAAAGATAGTCGTGTAGCCCTCCTAGACTGCGGTATGGTGGGAAGACTCGATCCCCGCACCCAGCAAATATTAATCGAAATGTTACTGGCGATTGTGGATTTAGATGCTCAAAGATGCGCTCAATTGACTTTGCAGTTAGCAGGTTCATCTAAGCCGGTAGATATGTCGCGTCTGGAAAATGATTATGACCGGATGCTGCGAAAATATTTTAACCTCAGCTTATCTCAACTTAATTTTTCCGAAATCGTTTACGAAACTTTCCAAGTTGCTCGCAATAACAACATCCGCTTACCCAGCAACATGGGATTGTACGCCAAAACCATCGCTAATTTAGAAGGATTAGCCAGAGGATTTAACCCAGAACTTAACTTTTTAGAAGAAATTAAACCGTTATTAACAGACTTATTTCGTCAACAATTAGTAGGAGATGCACCCGTTCGTTCACTTTTGAGAACCGCGCTAGATTTAAAAAGTCTTTCTTTACAATTCCCCCGTCAAATTGAATACTTATTAGAGCGAGTAACAACAGAAACTTTACAATGGAATTTAACTGTTAAAGGTTTTGATGGTTTGCGACGCACCACAGACGACGCAGCTAATCGACTATCTTTCAGTATATTAGTAGGATCGCTGATTATGGGTGCAGCAATTATTTCCACAAACGCTCAAACTGCTCAATTATCTCTTATCAGTAACGTCTTGTTTGCTGCTGCAAGTTTATTAGGACTATGGTTAATCATTAGTATTTTACGGTCTGGGCGTTTGCGCTAATCGGCGAGCAGTCAACAACGAGTTGCGAGCAGCGTTTAGAAGCGGCACAGAGGAAAATTTTTAATCCCAAACCTAAAATCTTACAACTTCTAACTCATTACTCCTAACTCCTAACTCCTAACTCCTAACTCCTAACTCCTAACTCCTAACTCCTAACTCATTACTCATTACATCGTGCATCACCTAAAATCAAATCTATGTCTACCATTATTGCTCAAGATTTGAGCAAATTTTATGCAGTTGCCATTAAAGAACCAGGTATTCAAGGCACAATTAATCATTTTTTCCACCGCAAATACCGAGAAATTAAAGCTGTCAATAATATTTCTTTTGAAATTGCACCTGGCGAGATAGTAGGTTTTTTGGGAGCAAATGGTGCCGGAAAAACTACTACTCTTAAAATGCTCACCGGCTTAATTCATCCAAGTTTTGGTAACATCAGAGTTGCAGGCAACATTCCATTTCGTCGCGAAGAAGCTTTTTTGCAGCAAATTACTTTAGTAATGGGACAAAAACAGCAGCTATTATGGGACTTACCAGCACTTGATTCTTTAAAGATTAACGCTGCTGTCTACAATATTTCTGATAAAGAATTCCGCACACGAGTGGGAGAATTAACCGAAATGCTTTCACTTGAAGGTAAACTCACTCAACCCGTACGGAAAATGTCTTTGGGAGAACGCATGAAGGCTGAGTTATTAGCGGCACTTTTACATCGTCCCCAGGTATTATTTTTGGATGAACCAACTTTAGGATTAGATGTCAATGCTCAAGTTAACGTCCGGGATTTTTTACGCGAATACAATCGACGCTATCAAGCAACGGTTTTGTTAACTAGCCATTACATGGCAGATATTACGGCTTTATGCGAACGGGTGCTGTTAATTCACCAAGGAGAATTAATGTACGATGGTAGCTTGGATGGACTTTTGGAAAGGTTTGCGCCTTATCGGGTAGTTAATGTGGAATTAGCACAACCTACAGATACAACTTTATTAGAGACTTTCGGCGAAATCCAAGTGCAAGATAACAGAATGGTTGGCTTTATGATTCCTCAAGAGAAACTTACTACTACGGTATCGCGTATTTTAACTGAGTTAGAGGTTGTTGATTTAACCGTTACAGAGCCACCTGTAGAAGAAGTAATTGGCAAAGTATTTCAATCGGGGAAAGCGATCAATCAAGTTCCTTAAATACTAGCTAAAATCCCGATCAAATCAAGGTTTTTCCTTTATAAATGTCCATTTTAA
>JBCCSG010000236.1:0-11485 GCA_039200565.1 Cyanobacteria bacterium P01_D01_bin.50
GGATCTTTGGGATGGGGGAAGTGTTGCTGGAGTTAGGAGTTAGGAGTTGGGAGTTGGGAGTTGGGAGTTGGGAGTTAGGAGTTAGGAGTTAGGAGTAATGAGTTGGGAGTTAGGAATTCAAAGTTATTTAAGCTTTACCAACCGATAACTGATAATTGATAATTGATAATTATAGGAATCCTACTTGAAAATTGAAACGCTTATTGGTACCCTTTAATCTCCTAGAAACCTTTTGCCTAAGCGCATGAGTGAGGAGAGCTACCCACACGAATAATTATGGCTATGCCACGCTGCGCCTTCCAAAAATCAAAACGGATTCCTATATTATCAAGGGTAAACTCCGGGTGTTTTGAGTATTTCTCGTTGAGATGAGGTTAAATCTCCAAAATCATCGGGATTATAGTAAAGTCTATGCCATGCATATGAATTAGGAGAATATTTGTAAAATAATGTGCGGCGCTCGTTTTTTCCTCGCCAAGGAAGAGTACCGTGAGTCAGAGCTTCAGTAAATATAATGGCATTTCCTGCATTTACAGTAACTGATTTAACTTCACTATTGGCAAGCTCTAAATCGATCCATTCTTGGGGACAAGGTAAATTACTTTTATGGCTACCGGGGATACAAGCGAATCCTCCGTCACCGGGATTTACGTCGTTTAATTCGTAAGCAACTGCGAGTAAGCCATTATAAATTTTACCATTTCGGAATGAGTAATACTGAGTTGGGTCATAGGGTGTTCCGCCACCGTGTAAATAACAGCCTATGGGACCTAAACCTTCACGAATAATGTGAAGATAATCATGATCTAAGCGAAATTTTCCTCCTAACAACTCTGATAAATAAGGAGTTATCCGAGGATTATCAATTAAGTTTCGTAAAGGTTTCCCCCATGAAAGCAAACTATCAAACCGCAACTTAGAGGCTTCGGGTTGATTTTTGAGTGCAATCTGGTTATCTACTAATTCCCTCAAGATAGCAATTTCTTCGTTGCTAAGAACATTTTCAACAACTAAGAATCCTTGTAAGTCAAATAAATAGCGTTCAAATTCGTTCATTTAATTTGGAAGATGTGGGAGAGGGGGAGAAAGTAGAATTTATTTGCTCATAACTCTTAATTCCTAATTATCAACTCTTAACTCCTAACTTCTAACTCTATTCCTGATAATTGCTCTAAAGCGCGATCGCGATATTTTCCATACCGTTCGCGTTTGTTCTTAATTTTTACTCCTAAGTCAGGCAAAATACCGAAGTTGGGAGGCATTGGTTGGAAGTGTTTGGGAGAGGCGGAACTGATAAAGTCAAATAACGCTCCCATCATGGTTGTGTTTGGCATGGTTAAGGGTTCTTTTCCTAAAGCGATTCGAGCAGCATTGGTTCCTGCTAACCATCCTCCGGCGGATGCGGCGGTGTATCCTTCGGTACCAATTAATTGTCCAGCTGCAAGTAAGGTGGGACGAGATTTAAATTGCAATGTGGGATACATTAATTGGGGAGCGTTAATAAAGGTATTACGATGCATTACTCCCAATCGCACAAATTCAGCATTTTCTAAACCGGGAATCATCTGGAATATCCGTTTTTGTTCTCCCCAGCGCAAGTTTGTTTGGAAGCCCACCATGTTCCACAGTTTCCCAGCTTTGTCTTCTTGACGCAATTGAACGACGGCGTAGGGACGTTCTTTTTTTACTTCCTCTTCCCTAACGGGGAGTGTTTGATCAATTTCAGGATTTTCACCCCATCCGGTAGTTGAAGGAGGAGTCAAACCTACGGGCTTGAGGGGGCCATAACGCATGGTATCTTCGCCGCGTTGTGCTTGTTCTTCGATGGGTAAACAAGCTTCAAAAAATTTGGCATTTTCTCTTTCAAAGCCTTTTAATTCAACTTGTTCGGCTTGACGCAATTCTGACCAAAATCGCAAATACTGCTCTTTATTCATGGGACAATTAAGGTAAGCTGCTTCGCCTTTGTCGTACCGCGATGCCATGAAAGCAATATCATGATTAATCGATTCTCCTACAATTATCGGACTAGCAGCATCAAAAAAGCTGAGATATTCCATCCCAGTGAAGCGATTTAAGTCTTCTGCTAAATCGGGACTGGTTAAAGGACCTGTTGCTAAAACTACAATACCTTCCGGTATTTCTCGTAATTCTTCCCGACGAAAATCAATTAAAGGATGGCTGCTAAGAGTTTCTGTCAAATCTTGACTAAAGACACCTCGATCGACAGCTAAGGCTCCACCTGCAGGAACTTTATGTTCGTCAGCTTTAGAAATAACGATAGAATCGAGACGGCGTAACTCTTCATGGAGTAAACCAGCAGCGCGATCGCTTGCCATTGCTCCGAAGGAATTACTACATACTAATTCTGCTAAATGTTCCGTATGATGTGCGCCTCCGAAGCGTTGGGGGCGCATTTCATAAAAGACTACTGGAATCTGTGCTTGGGCTATTTGCCATGCTGCTTCTGTTCCAGCTAATCCACCACCAATTACTATTATCGGTTGTTGTGAGTGATTCATATTTGAGATTTGAGATTTGAGATTTTAGATTTTGCGGAAAGTGGAGGAGATATTCGGCGGCCAAACTTTCCAAGAGAGATTGTAGAATATTGTGAAATATTAATTGCTCCGTCACCAAATTGATATTATTCGTAAAATTAATTCGTGAGTTGTAGTTAAAACTTATATTATTGATGATAGCTGTGTGATAAGTTTGTTGTGATTTTTGTTCGAGGCAAATTCTCATCAACCGTTAAACCAGGGTGTTTGTGACCTATGAAAACCTTGCAAGTAAATCGCTTGTGTGAGATTATTCACGTTGAACTACTTCCTAAACTGCAAATAGAAAGCGTTAATCCTCACGATCCGATAAAAGTTCGTCATATACCTGAGCCTTGGGTTTTTATTGGTACGGGGAATTACGCCGCAGTCGTTTATCATCCCGATTTCCCGGATGTGGTTGTAAAGATTTATGCACCGGGAAGGCCTGGTTTTGAAGAAGAAGTAGAAGTTTACAAGCGTTTGGGCAAGCATCCTGCTTTCTCTGAATGTTTCTACGCTGAAGACGGTTTTTTAATTTTGAAACGGCTGCATGGAGTTACTTTATGGGATTGTATTCGTCAAGGTATGCGTATCCCCAAAAAAGTTATAAAAGATATTGATCGAGCTTTAGATTATGCTCGAAGTCGCCAGCTTTTTCCCCAGGATATTCACGCACGTAATGTGATGATGTACGATGGTAGAGGATTAGTTGTAGATATATCGGATTTTCTGCAAACAGAAAAATGTTCTAAGTGGGATAATTTTAGAAAAGCATATTATTGGGTATATCTCCCCTTTATTTACCCAATAAGGCTACCTGTACCCCTTTCTTTGTTGAATGTTATCCGTAAGATTTATCGTTTTATTTCCTCTTTGACGAAAAAGCTGATGGGGAAGAAGTAAAGGGTAATGAGTTAGAAGTTAGGAGTTAGGAGTTAGGAGTTAGGAGTTAGGGGTAATGAGTTAGAAGTTAGGAGTTAGGGGTTAGGAGTTAGGGGTAATTGCGATAAGCCCTATGTCTTTCAGGCACGCTTCCCTAACGGGCATGGGCGAAGCGATCGCGATTATGTATTAGGTAATTAGCCCGAATAGATATAAGTGATGGAGACGTAGCAGTGCTACGTCTCTACATTGGTTATTTGTAACAGTTTGTTAGAAATTCTTGACCTTTTTCTTGTCCATGTTTATACACATGTAATAAACCATCTGGAGTTGCATTTGTAAAATCGACTCCCATTTCTTTAGGATCTGTATCTGGTTTAATGATATGAATAGAAATCCCTTGATAACTCGCGGGAATTGCCATTTTACCAAACATATCTCGATCAAGTATACCCGGTTCGTTACTAATGGCGATAACTTCTTTATATCCAGCATCAATCATTTCTATGGCAGGGCATAAACAGGTATAGGAAGCATCAATATAAGGCTTGCCTTTTATCCAAGCAGGAATATCCCAAGCATGAAGCATTCTCGAAGTTGCATAAGCAATTTCATCAAAGTTGTTTTGATCAATTTTTAAATCGTGTTTTCGAGTACTAAATAATACTAACTGCAAATTATCATCTACCCAACTACGATCTTTTTTCGCTGCTGATATTAATAACTTTCTTCCCAAACGTCGGGCTTTTTCACTTTGAGTTTGACTCGCTGCTTCTGGAGTTACTACAGCACTGGTTGCAACTAAATATTCTGGGGTTTCTGGTGCTAATAATTTATCTAATGGTGGATTAAAAAATTTAATTCCACCCATGGAAACCTGACTCATTCCCATGTTGGGTTTTTGTAATTCTTGCATTCCGGTTAACCAATAATTTACTCCTAATTCAGCAACTTTACCAATTGCTGCCCAAGCTGTAGGGATAGCCGATGAAGATGCAGCGGCATAACCATCAGCACGAATTCCTGCTGATTCCAATGCAGTTAATACACCATGTGTAAATACACCTTTGAAACTACCAGATGCAGAGGCGATCGCTAATGATTTATTTTGCATAGTTGTGTTATTACAAATGTTTTGATAAACCGCAGATGTGGAGACATAGCACTGCTACGTCTCTACATTATTGATTCGTAGATGAAGAGGGTTTTTATTTACGTTGACGGATCCTAATGAATACGCGTCTGAATTGTTCCATTTCTTCGGCACTAAGTTCTGTTTTTTGCCATGAAGGGCGCTGCATTAAACGTTCAAACCAGTTATCTAGATTGGGATAATTACTTAAGTTAATTCCTAAATGCAGAAAAAAGGAAATATCTGTACCAGCAACGATATCCGCCAAACTTAAATTATCTCTCCCGAAATAAGAGTTATCTTTCAAAATATCGCTGAAAAATCCGAATACTTTTTCAACCTGTTGTTTTGCTTCAGTAAATTTTGGTGAATCTTGATTTTCCAACATTAAAGGTACTAATTTCGGAACTAATTCGTTTGCAGAAACCATTTGCACCATTCTTACTGCTGCTAAAGCCTGAGTCTCTTTCGGTAACAGTGCGGGAGTCGGATATTTTGTTTCTAAATATTCTAAAATAGCAATGGATTCTACCATCCTAAAACCATCATCTATTATCACAGGAACGTGATGAAAAGGATTAATTTCTAAATACTCTGCCTGAAATTGATCGCCATTTAATTTCATCAAAATCGGTTCAAATGAAATATCCTTTTCTAGCAAACCTCGCCACACGCGACGAGCCATAGGAGAACGAGGATTATAGTAAAATTTGAGCATGATATTTTCCTTTTAAGTTCGTAGTAGCGCTTTAGCGCTGGTTTGCATACAAATTCAATGCGAAAGTACCCGCAGGAGTTTTGCGAAATTCTTTAATTACAAACAACATTTTCGATGGTAATTCTTGCGAATTAGAAGATTTTGTCGGATGTTATCAAGCGCCCATCTTACTTTCTCGCAATAATGACTAACTGGAATGGTTATTAAGCGGAATGGTTTTTGTTGATTTTGCACTTTAAATACCCTATTTTGCAATCTGAGATTGAGAATATTTCTGCAATAACTCTTGTGGTAGTCTTAGTGGACGATTATTTTCTGAACTAATATAAGTACCTATTTGAATAACAGACCGAACGGTTTGTTTTGTTGCAAAAAAAATCTCTGCTTGAATTTAGGCGTAGGAAACATTAAGTAAGTCAAGGGTTCTCACAAGAATGTTTTTTGGCTTACAAGCCTTATTGCTACTCACTACTCACTATTGCGGTATTATAATTTTTAACGCCGACTTACTTATTACGTCTGCAATTCAAACTTAATATAACTATTCAAATGGGCGATCGCTCTGTCTAAATGAGTCGAATCATCATATAATTTGCTCATCATTACTGCACCTTCAATTAAAGAAATCATCACGCTTGCAACTTCATCAGCCTTTACTTCTGGACGAATTTCACCCCTCGCAATTCCTTTTTGAATCACCTTGCAAACCATGTTTCGCCAGGAATCCATCGCTGCTTGGGCGCGTTGTCGTAACATCGGATGAGCATCATCGCTTTCAACCGCAGCATTCATCAAGGGGCATCCTCCTTCAATCGCTGGATTCTCAATATTCGCGCTAAATACGCTAATAATAGCTTGCAAGCGTTCAACTGCATGACGCTTATTTCTCAATGCATCTCCATAACGCTGCTTAATCAGATCGATCGCATAATCAAATGCTTGTAATGCTAATTCATCTTTACTTTGAAAATGGTTATAAATACCCCCCTTTTTTAATCCCGTTACCCGCATGATGTCTGAAATAGACGCACCAGCATACCCCTGAGTATTAAACAGTGCGGCAGCTTGGTGTAATATTCTTTCTTTTGTTTCTTCGCCTTTAGACATCAATACGCTTCAGACCGATTGGTCTTTTTAACTATATAGGATGGAGGGTTTTAGGTCAATAGGTAAAGGAGAAAATAATTTTGGATGTTTACGATACACTTATGATTACCCAATTTATGGAGTGAGTCAGAGTTTTTTTATCGGAGATATTACAGGGTGTTAGGAGTAATGAGATCCTACCATAGATAGAAATTAATGGGACAGAAAATTAATAAAATTTATGCTTAAAAACTCAAGCATATTGATAGCTGAAAACGACAAATCAAACTTTGGCTGACCAATTTGGTTCAAAAAAGTAGGATTAGTATGGTTTGTACTATAAGTGGTTCTAATAGTGTAAATTTTTACATCTGATGATGAAAAATTTCATGTAAATTTCATAGAAGCTTCATATACTTTATTTGTTTTTTCTAATTTGATGTGAAAAGATAAGCTTGAATGGTTGAAGGAAAACGCTTACTTATAAGTCAAATTATTCGGCTGTTCTAGTTTTCTTTTGTGGTTTTAATACCTAGTTAGGGTGCAATTAAATAATAGGTAATATTACCACAGACAATGTTTTAAATTCTGACTATAGAATAGGTCATATCCTTGGTAGTATTTGACTGAAAATAATCGTCAATTCTGTCAATAATACCAACAAATATAGATTCGTGGAATTGCATCGTCTTCAAGCTGTAATGAAGACAATAATTAGGCTGAAAGATTAGTAGATATATTTATGATGACCAATCATTCCTTGATGGTACAAGCACCATTATTTATGGGGATTTTAAAAGTTCGGCAATTATAAATTATAAATTCTAAAATGACTCAAACCAAAGAAAAAAATCATTCCTCCGGTATAGAAGTTACCCATTCCCGCAATTTCCTTAACTGGTTGGTGCAGCAACAAATATCTCTAGGTTTAACTACCTATCAAAGTTGTCGTTTGATGCTGTTAGGGGTAGACAATGAGGGGAAGTTTTCTGGGTTTGAGCGTATATTTGACCGAGCAATGGGGCTTTACGCGACTGCCGATAGACTCTATCTAAGTTCTCGCTATCAGTTGTGGCAACTGGATAATATTGTCTCGCCAGGACAAGTTTATAACGGTTATGACAAGTTATATGTACCCCGTATCGGTTACACTACTGGGGATTTAGATATTCATGATGTTGTTGTAGATAATTCGGGAAGAGTAATTTTTGTCAGTACTCTGCTCAATTGTTTAGCAACGATGAGTGAGAAAAATAGTTGTACTCCGTTGTGGAAACCGAATTTTATCTCCAAGATAATTAATGAAGATAGATGTCATCTGAATGGATTAGCTCTGAAGGAAGGAAAACCTGCTTATGTAACTGCCTGCAGTCAGTCAGATGTAGTTGATGGATGGCGGGAAAAGCGTCGGGATGGAGGGTGTATCATTGATGTGGCTGTCAATGAGGTTGTAGTTTCAGGCTTATCCATGCCTCATTCTCCCCGTTGGTACAGAGATAGACTCTGGTTATGTAATTCCGGTACTGGAGAATTTGGCTATATCAATGGTGAGTCTTTTGAGCCAGTTGCTTTTTGTCCTGGGTATCTACGAGGAATGGCTTTTTCTGGAGATTATGCGGTGGTGGGTTTGTCCCAACCGAGGGATAAGACTTTTACCGGTTTGTTACTTGAGGAGAGATTACAAGAAAAAGATGTATCAGCCCGGTGTGGATTGATGGTAATCGACCTGATAAGTGGGGGGGTAGTAGAGTGGTTGGGTTTATCAGGGGAGGTTACCGAGTTGTAAGACGTACAGGTGCTCGAAGGTGTGAAGCGGCCGATGGCGTTGGGTTTTCAAACTGATGAAATCAGCCGCTTGTTGACTTTAGATCCGATGGAATAATTGTTTTTTACACAAACACAGGAGAATTGAACTATCCGGACTATCCAACCTCCTTGAGTCCCTTTAGCAATACTCCGGCTGAACCTTTGAACAGCTTGGGTTTGCCTTATGACTTCACTGGATGATTTGGATAATAACTCACCGAGTCGCAACCGATGCGATGATTGAAATTTTTTGTACTTGGAGTAATTAAACATCATGACAGATCCAAATTTTTTATCTCCCGTAATCAACCCCTTCGGACTAGAGGATTTGGGAGGGAGAGCCGCACCTACCTTTGCGGATATTGTGACGATGGGGACCTCGATGCTTTTGTAGGCTTTGGTAATGGCAATACCGAGTTCTTCGAGAACGAGGGAACTGCCAGTAACCCTAGCTTTGCAGCCTCCATCATGAATCCCTTCGGACTAGATGATGTGGGAGGTAATGCCAGTCCCACCTTTGCGGATATTGATGACGATAGGGACCTCGATGCTTTTGTGGGTAACCGTGCTGGCAATACCCTGTTCTTCGAGAACGAGGGAACTGCCAGTAACCCCAGCTTTGCGTCCCGCATCGCCAACCCCTTCGGATTAGGTGATGTGGGAGGGAGAGCCGCACCCACCTTTGCGGATATTGATGACGATGGGGACCTCGATGCTTTTGTGGGTAACGGTGCTGGCAATACCCTGTTCTTCGAGAACGAGGGAACTGCCAGTAACCCCAGCTTTGCGGGCCCCATCACCAACCCCTTCGGACTAAGGGATACGGGAAATTTCGCCAATCCCATCTTTGTGGATATTGATGGGGATGGGGACCTCGATGCTTTTGATGACGATAGTAGTGGTCGCATCCTGTTCTTCGAGAACGAGGGAACTGCCAGTAACCCCAGCTTTGCAGCCTCCATCAGAAACCCCTTCGGACTGGGCGGTGTGGGAGGATTTGCCAATCCCACTTTTGCGGATATTGATGGGGATGGGGACCTCGATGCTTTTGATGACAATAGTAGTAGTAGAATACTGTTCTTCGAGAACGAGGGAACTGCCAGTAACCCCAGCTTTGCAGCCTCCATCAGAAACCCCTTCGGACTGGGCGATGTGGGAGAATTTGCCAATCCCACTTTTGCGGATATTGATGGGGATGGGGGCCTCGATGCTTTTGTGGGTAACGGTGCTGGCAATACCGTGTTCTTCGAGAATAACCCACTTACCAACCAACCACCCACAGGAGATATCACAGATCAAACCGTAGATGCCTATAGTATCTTCAAGCTAGAATCAAGCGACTTCATTACCGATGCAGACGGCGATGCCTTAACCTATAGTGCTAACTTAGCTGGTGGAGATCCTTTACCAAGTTGGTTAAATATCGATCCAAACACAGGAAAACTCAGCGGCTTACCTACCGCCTCTGATGAAGGAAATCTCACCATTGAAGTTACAGCAGATGATGGTAATGGGGGAGTATTTACCGATAGCTTTGACTTAGCAATAGAATTACCCCTCAACTCCACCACCAATACCATTAACGGTGACTCCAACGATAACAAACTCCCTGGAACCAACGCCAACGATAATATCAACGGCAAGGCTGGCAACGATGATATCAATGCTAAGCAAGGCGATGATAACTTATTTGGTAACGCCGGAAACGATGATATCAATGGTATGCCTGGCAACGACTACATAGATGGAGGTAGTGGTAACGACTTGCTAAATGGAGAGAAAGATAACGATATCTTAGTAGGTGGCTTTGGTGACGACATACTTAGGGGTGGAAATGGTAATGACACTGTAGATGGTGGTAATGGAGCCGATGAAGTCAGAGGTGGTAGCGGCGATGATGTTATAATTGGTGGTAAAGGTTTAGATACTTTAGTTGGTAGTAATGGAGAAGATCAATTTGTCCTGACTGCCGGTGAAGGTAGAGACACTATCAGGGATTATGTTGATGGTAAAGATTCTTTGTTGTTAACTGGTGGCTTGAGCTTTGGTTCCCTCAACATTACTGATAGTGGTACTGGGGATACGATTATCAGCGCTGAAGGTAGTGGTGTTTTAGCCATTCTTGAAGGGGTAAATTCTAGCCTGATTGAGGCTAGCGATTTTACTACTATCCATTAGTTTGATCCATAAAGTCTAATTTTTGTCAATACTGACTTTGTTGCAATAACTTTCGGGTGTGTCATACCATTTCTTTATAAAGATGCGCCGCAATTGTGCCCGTGCAGACGGGCTTTGTTTCCATAGCCCCAGCCTTCGAGGCTGCGGGTGATTAAGCGCAGCCTCATAGGTATTAAATACAAGATTAGAATCTCTAAAATGCCGTGACGCACCATCAGAATTTGTATCAAGGATTTTAAAAGGTTTTTGGATAAATAATGGTGCGTTACTTAGTAAATTGTAGGGTGTGCCACGGCTTAGATATCTTAAATAAAAGATTACAATCTTTAAAATGCCGTGACGCACCATCAGAATTTGTTTCATATTTGGTGCTCCTTCAAAATTTGGGGAAATTGATCGGGTTTTTGAATCAAAAATGGTGCGTTACTAATTAGTAATTTTCGGGTGTGTCACGGCTTAAATATCTTAAATAAAAGATTACAATCTTTAAAATGCCGTGACGCACCATCAGAATTTGTATACAAGTTTGGTTGTATTCAAAATTTGCGGATTTAAAAGGTTTTTGAATAAAAAATGGTGCGTTACGGCATTATCACAATAGTAATCTTATTTTCAAATTATCCCGAGCCGTAACACACCCTACAAATTCAATAATAGATATTTCCCCATTCCCCCATCTTCTACCAGCTTCCGGTATTTTGCATAGAAGCCCAAGGTTCCTTCGGTGGTAGCGCGTCTCCTTTTTGCAGAAGCTCAATAGATATTCCATCTGGCGATCGCACGAAAGCCATGCGCCCATCGCGTGGGGGACGGTTAATGGTGACACCGCCGGATTTTAGGCGATCGCAGGTTTCGTAAATGTCATCAACTCGATAGGCGAGGTGTCCGAAATTGCGTCCGCCTTGATAGTCTTCGGGGTCCCAGTTATAAGTAAGTTCAACTAAGGGAGATGTTGATTCTTTTACTTTCTCTACATCTTGTGGTGCGGCAAGAAAAACTAAGGTAAAACGTCCTTTTTCGCTTTCTTTTCTCCTAATTTCAACTAATCCGAGGTTGTTGCAATAAAAGTCTAGCGATTTCTCTAAATCGCTTACTCTTACCATTGTGTGTAAGTATTCCATGACAATTATCAATTATCAA
>JBCCSG010000237.1:0-11465 GCA_039200565.1 Cyanobacteria bacterium P01_D01_bin.50
CCCAAGTATGACAAGCTGTCCTTTGACGATAAAAGCTCTAAGTTGGAAAATAAATCAGGATATTGTACCTGGATATCCTTGATTCGTAGAGAGAACACAAAATGAAAAAAATTATTTCGATATTGGTGTTGGGTGTAGCAATTTTCAGCTTTGCTTTTACTAGCCCTGCTTTGGCTGAGGGAAATCCAGCCGCTGGCGCTCCTATATTTGCTGCTAATTGCGCAGCTTGCCATGCAGGTGGAAGAAATTTGGTTAACCCTGCAAAAACCCTTAGCAAAACAGATTTGACGAAGTATCACAAGGATAGTCCAGAAGAAATTGTCAAGCAAATGACTAATGGTGCGGGTGCGATGCCTGCTTTCAGGGGACGTTTGCAGCCAGCACAAATGGAAAATATCGCTGCTTACGTTTTAGATCAAGCTGAAAAAGGTTGGTAAGAAAAAAGAATTAACCGCAGTCTTAGAGTGAACGCAATTCCCAATTACTTTGTGAATCAACCTAGTACGGCTTCGCGGAAGTAAGAAGTAAAAAGTAAGAAGTAAAAAGTTTGATTTTCTAGGCTTTTCAGCCATTTTTTATGGTTGCCTTATTTAAGCCGTGGTGTACTAGGAGTTTGAAATAGCGAAAATAATTTGCGAAAGTGCGTAGTGGGGTGAGCTTTGCTTGCCCTACAAATTTTATCATGCCAACAAATAAGCGCGAGGAATCTTACTTATGAGTTGCTGCTACCGATTCGTCGTTAGTTTTATCATTACTGTCGCAATTAACTGCTTTATCTTTATTTTTCCCGTACATTCATTACAGAGTACAAGCTTTAAAATTACACCAGATGAATTTTTGCAGATGGGAGTAAAGAATATTCAATCTGGTAATTATCAACAAGCTATTAAAAGCTTTACTCAAGCAATTGAATTAAATACTAATTCTGCTGTAGCTTACACCAATAGTTGTTTAGCTTTCCTTCAATTAGAAGCATATCATAATGCTGTTGCAGATTGTACAGTAGCGTTAAAGAAAACACCATTAAATACCGAAGCTTATCTGAATCGGGGGCTTGCAGAATATAGATTGGGGAATTATCAAGCTGCTATTTTAGATTACAATCAAGCTATTGAATTAAAACCCCATGATTTTCGAGCATACTATAACCGAGGTTTGGCTAAGGCTGCATTGAATCATCATGACTCAGCAATTGGGGATTACAATTTGGCATTAACTCAAATTCCTCAAAAATCTAGTTCTCTACTAGGAGATATTTATAACGATTTTACACTACAGAAGCTTATAAAAAGTATCAACAGATATTAATCAATAGTGACTTTGAACAAAAGGAAAAGTTAAATTTATATGCAATGGCGCAAGATGGGTTCAAATTTGAGCCTGTTGGAGGAGTCGCAATTTTTGATTATTCTATGGAACTTGGCTCCGAAGGTATTGAAGTTCATTTAATTGGTTTGTGTTGGAAAATATATCAAAAATACTTCCCTCAACATGTTAAAGCTTATGAAAATAAGTTTACCAACAACAGGAGAGCATGGGGCTTGTCAGAAGTATTGTGATGAAGGATTATTAACAACTAATAACTAACAACTAACAACTAACTTCTTCCATGAAAGCCAAAATTGAAGACGATGTACTATACATAAACCACGAAGATTTACCGGAGTATAAAAAAGGTGGTTCAGTGGTAAGAAATAGCTATTTTTGGGCATTGCGCTCGATTGCGGGAAAAGCTGGGCGTTATGGCGATTGGGAATATGAAAGTGAAGTTTGGTTTGCTTTATCGAGGATGTTGATGTCTTTTACTGAGTCGGGATATTTGGGTATAAGAGAAACAATTTTGGAGTTTCCCCAGTCTACGGAGATTCCCCAGATATTTAGAGATGTGGGGACTTGGGAGTAGTAAATAATGTATATATGAGAAATTTTAGCAATAAACCTAGGGTAGCTTACCGAGTACAGATATTGTCGCTTTTATTTTTACCGCTATTTTTTGTCGGTGCTTGTGAAAAGGAATCAATTACACTAACTTGTTTACCAGAATCAAGACAACTAAGTGATATTGTTTCAGTTGAAGGTTATGCAGATACGCCAGAAGAAGCTAGTAAGTTGAAAAAAGTTACTATCTCTGACAAACTCAAAAAATTACAAGCGCGTTGCGATAATAATCGACTTGTAGACGCTGGAGGTAAAGAGATTCGCTTTTACAATTTGCAATATGTATGTGGAGGTGCGGCACCACCTGAAGAATTTGTGAGCCAGCAAAGAGAAGAAATTGCAGCCTTAGAGAAAAAATATACTCTAATAACTATGACTTGCAATCCTGGCGGTATTCCTTATCCGTAATATTTGTTTCTTTTAGTGCTATTTTACTCCTATCCTGCCGGGAAGGGAGTAATTTCCTATTTTTGACTGGCACATTTACCTTGTAGGGTGCTGTGACAGTTTGACTGATTCTTAAGGCAACAATAAGACGATCGGTGTACGGCACCATCCGAGTTGTGTGACAATTGCGTAAGTCCTGGATTTGATCAAATAGTAAGTAGGTGGGGAAATGTATCTATATGACGAGGGAGTAGTTAGTAGTTGGTAGTGAGTATGAATAAGCTTTATTATACTAATTTACACTCTATTAAATAGCACGGGTAAATTTTAGAACTACCTACTTATTGAAAATTAATTATTTGTAGTTTTTACTTTATACCAGAAGAATAAGTACGATCGCGATCGTGCAAAAAAGATTTAGGTTCTATTATCATATATTTTTGAATAAATAAAATAAATAGTGGACAGTTATCATCAAAAATTATATTTATATTTTGCAAAAAAAACATCTATTTGTAGTTATATAAAAAATATTATATTCAATCTTCAAACTACTAAAAAATAAAAATATATTTATAAGATTTTGGTTTTGATTTTCTTAATTATCCTGAAGTAATTGGTAGTTAAAGAAAGTTGAAGTAAGGGTTTTTTTGTATGTAATCTCGAAGACAATAATCTGCATTACCTACAAAAACAGCGGAATTAATAAGGTTATGACTGACTATCATTTCAAAGATTAGGAATATCCAAACAACAGCCTTCTAGAATTTGTAACCAGTGTGTAATTCCAACTGCAAATATTTGTATTTATTGGCAAACAAAAATGAAAGTACTAAAGTTAGCTGCAAAATACTTGAATAGTGGTAAAAAACACTTAGTACGAGGAGACTATCAAGGAGCACAAGCTGATTTTACTAAAGCCATAGAAATTAATCCCAATTATGCCGAAGCCTACTACAACCGGAGTATTGCTCGTCACCAGTTAAAAGATTTTCAAGGAGCAATAGCTGATTACAATCGAGCTATAGAAATTAATCCTAATGATGTGACAGCTTACTACAACCAGAGTAATACTAATGTTGTATTAAAAAGCTATCAAGTTCCAGTAGATGATTTAACTCAAGCCGTAAAAATTAATCCGTCGGATGCACTAACTTACAGCAAGCGGGGTAATACTCGTGCATTTTCAGGGGATTATCAAGGAGCAATAGCTGATTACACTTTATCTATCGAAATTAATCCGAAACATATCGAAGCTTACAATAATCGTGGTGTAATTCGTCATCAGTTAAAAGATTTTCAAGGGGCAATAGCTGATTTCACCTCATCTATAGAAATTAATCCTAGCAATGCCGAAGCTTACTACAACCGGGGTAATGCTCGTTGTCAGTTGAAAGATTATCAAGGAGCAATAGCTGATTACAATTGGGCAATAGAAATTAATCCCAACGATGCTCAAGCCTACAACAACAGGGGTAATGTTCGTATATTCTTAGGGGATTATCAAAAAGCAATGGCTGATTTCACCTCATCTATCGAGATTAATCCCAATTACGCCCAAGCCTACAAAAACCGTGCTCTTGCCTATACATTCCTAGAAAAAGAACAATTGGCGATCGCAGATTTCCAGAAAGCTGCTGAATTGTTTGAAAAACAAGGTGAAACCGCTCAAGCGCAAAAAGCACTCGAGTTAATTGCAAAGATTAGAAATCTTTGAATAAATATTCTCCAAAACCTCAAATGTCGAATAAAAATCTTACAGATTTGCTGCCAAGCTGCCGAGCTATTTCAAACATAAGGTAGAAAAGCTAAAACCCAATAAGTATTTCAGACGATTGGGTTCCTTCAAAACTGCTCAACAACTTAGGATAATCTAGTATTCCACCTAGTGAACTTTGCGGGGTTAATAACGCCCCCTCTCTACCCTTACTCAGCAACTTTGGTTTGTCAGAGTACTAGGAAGTTTCAAAATCAATAAACAGATATCCTGTACCTGAAAATATCAGACTAGCAATTAAAACTTCTTCCCTATCATCAACAAAGAGACTTAACATATAAATTTGTTGTCTTACTTTTAATTTGCCTACAACGCATCACTCACAACTCTTAAACCAATAAAAACATCCCGTAAATTTGATTCACCCTTATAACGCAAGGCACTACGACAAAAGCGAGGAACATTAAACCAAGAGCCACCGCGCATGACTCGCACATTATCATCTCCAACCTCGTGCCAAGCTCTACCGTCACAGGGAGCATTATAGTAATTATCGTGCCAAGAATCTGCGCACCATTCCCACACGTTACCGTGCATATCGTACAATCCAAAAGCGTTGGGAGGAAAACTTCCCACAGGAGTTGTACCTTGACGATATTTACCTTTCGGTGCGAATGCATAGGTATACTTCCCATCATGATTTACCAAATCGGAAGTGATGGTATCGCCGAAATAAAAAGGTGTAATTGTGTTACCGCGACAAGCATATTCCCATTCTGCTTCACTGGGTAAACGATATTCTTTTCCACTATATTTAGACAACCGAGCACAAAATTCTACGGCTTCATACCAAGATATTTGTTCTACTGGGTGCAAATCACCTTTAAAATAAGCTGGTTCTGGATTTAATGAATGTTTAATTTGAGGTAATTTGGCTACTGTTAACCATTGTTCCTGAGTAATAGCAAATTTACCCATAAAAAATGGCTTGATAGTAACGAAATGTTGCGGATATTCGCTATCATAACCTCGATCCTCTGGGGTACCCATCATAAAAGTACCGCCGCTAAGATACACCATTTCCAGATTTATCTCATTACTCAACTCTTGCACAAAATATTCCCCTTGATGGCGCGAGCGATTGACAATGTTAGCGTATTTGTCTACAGCAATGGTTTCAAATTGAAATTTGTATAAGGGATATGCTTCATTTTTACCGGAAAATTTAGAAAGAGTTAAAGGAGTGACATCATATAAAGCATCCTTCATATCACAAAGCACATCGGCTGCCGATTGATACCTTTCCCGTACAAAATGCTGGAGTAACTTATTGAGAATTTGCGTCAGCTTATGACTAATAGTGATACCATTTTTGGCTAAATACTCTTCCCACAACCATTTTCCATTAATTGGGTCATAAATTGGATCGTAAATATTGCCATAATCATCAACATTTACCAAACAGCCAGTTAACAACCGCACGCAAGTAGCACCCAAAGCATATAAATCACTAGCAGCCCATGCATAACCCGCCATTTGCTCTACCGCTGCATAACCAAGAGTATAAATTCCCGTACCCTTTTGCGTTAAATTATTTTGCGTGACTTGTTTCGCACCACCAAAGTCAATCAAAACCAAATTACCATCACCAGTACGACGGATAATATTTTCGGGTTTAATATCGCGATGGATTACCTGACGTTGATGAATAAACTCTAATACCGGAAGTAAATCGGTTAAAACTTGCCAAATTTGGGTTTCACTAAAAGCTTGTCGCTGTAACTCTTGATATAAATTCTCCCCATCAATAAATTCCTGTACCAAATACATACAGGCTCCTTGTTCAAAATAAGCAACCAGACGGGGAATTTGCGAATGATTTTCTCCTAACTCAAACAAACGCTTGGCTTCTTCGCGAAAAAGTTGCGCTGCTTTTGCACGGGCTGTTGCTCCCTGGGATTCCCTGATAAATTGTTTGACAACACAGGCTGCGTCAAGTCTATCAACATCTTGTGCTTCATAAGTTCTACCAAACCCACCCGTACCCAATAACCTTTTGACACGGTAACGGTTTCTTAATAAATCGCCAAAATTATCGGAACCACAACCAACACAAAACCGATTACCATTTGAATTAAAGGGATTAGAACAGTTAGGATTCTGGCAGATTTTCATAGTTTAAGACTACCGCTTTCTAACTTACACAAAGTTAACTTAATTTTGCGGGATATTGGACAGTAAATATTAATCCCTACAGTTACTCTCTGATTGCTGCCGGGATTAGAGACTATATAAAATAAATAGTGTTCCTTGTTTATTGTTCAAATAATTTCCAATAAATAAATTACTTGAACGCAAGAAACTCATAATTAAGGTAATATTAGAAACCTTATTTGGAATTATTTTGCTTTTTTATCTCACAGATTTTGATGGGTAGATACAAATTTTACAGCGAACAGATGTGAGATTTTTACGACTTCTTAGGTGTTAGAAAAGAGACTGGAAAATATCTGATTAATATATGAATTATTACGAGTATTTCCAGCATATCGAAAGGTTACTTCAAGCTCATATTTTTGTCAAGGGAGCGAATCGCTTCGCGTAAGTCAAAAGTCCGCAAAAAAAATAATGGATCTACTTGCGATCGCAACAGATTTTTTTAAGTTTGATGATTCTATTTTTTTGATCTTATTAAAAATGATACAAGATGATTTTTCAAATTGGGATGCTCCCATTACCAATCACCCATTTACTAAATCCAATATCCGATGTGCCATTTCTAATTTAGAACACATCGGTATCTCAACTTTTTTCCCTTGCCTATCTATATACACAGCCTTATTCGTATCGCTACCAAATCCACTACCAATTTCATCTATCGGATTAGCAACAATTGCATCTAAATTCTTTCTTTGCAACTTCTCATAAGCTGGAGTCACTATATCCCCTGTTTGTGCAGCGAAACCAATTAATTTTTGATGCTGCTGTTTACAACTCGCCAATTCGGCAATAATATCTCCTACAGCCTCTAGAGGTAAAACTTCCGGAAGCGCCTTTTTCGGTAACTTCTCTGAACTATATTCCCTTGGCTTTACATCCGCCACAGCCGCCGACATGATAATAACATCTGCATTACTGCAATATTCCATCATCTGCGATCGCATTTCGGAGGCAGTATCTACAGTTATACCCCGCACCCCTAAAGGAAAATCCCAACTCGCTGCACCGCATACCAAAGTCACATCCGCACCACGATGTAACGCCGCACGTGCTAAAGCTAAGCCCATTTTACCAGTAGCCGGATTGCCAATAAAGCGCACTGGATCTAAATATTCTCGGGTTCCCCCGGCACTAATTAATACCTGTTTCCCTTCCAAATCTTGCTTTCCCCCAGTTTGCAACAACGACTGTACGTAAGTAACAATTTCCTGGGCTTCCGCCATCCTTCCCGCACCAACTCTGTCGCAAGCTAATAACCCCGATGCCGTTTCAATACCATGAAAACGACTAAAAGTCAAAACTTGTTGCCAATTTCGTTTTACTGTTTCCTGCTCCCACATGTCGGTATTCATTGCCGGTGCAAGTAGAATCGGACAAGTGGAAGCTAAAACAGTATTTAATAATAAATTGTCAGCTATTCCATAGGCTAACTTTGCCAAAGTATTCGCCGTTAAGGGGGCGATTAACAAGATATCCGCCCATTCTCCTAACTCTATATGTAGGGGACGAGAGTTAGCTGATTGCCAAAAATCCTCATCAGTATAAGCACTGTGACGAGAAAGGGTAGAGAAAGTTAAAGGTGTAATAAACTGTTGTGCACTATTGGTAAGAATTGTCCGTACTTCCACCCCCGATTTAAACAGAGTAGAAACAACTTCACAAACCTTATAAGCAGCAATACCGCCAACAACACCAATTAGCACCCGTTTCAAATTTGGATTAGACATTAGGGAATGGGGAATGAGGGAATAGGGAGTTATGAATACCGGTATAACAGAATCTTTAACTCATAACTCTTTTTTTTCCCTTTCCCTTTCCCTTTCCCTTTTATTATTCCCGACGGATTTATGCTTCGTCGTAAGGTTCTAAATCCAAAAGATGGATATAGGATTCTACCAATTCGGGACGTTGAAACGCAACTGCTCGCAGTAAATGCCAATCGTCTAAACCTTCAAAAGCATTACTGTAGTTATCTTGTTCCAAACGTGTCGCCAATTTATCCACCTCTTGTGCAGTCATGGTGGCGATATCGGTTTTAGAAATAGTCAAAGTCTTCATTATTTAGCCCCTCCCGTAAGTAGCAACACCATTCAGCGTAGGTTTAATTGCGCTTAACGCAGTCACCTAATATATATTACTCATTAGTAGACGTGAATTACGTGAATTTTCTTCCGGAAATTTACCGTACTTTGTAAAGCTTTTGTAACCTTACTTAATTCAGGTTGCTGAGAATAAAAGTACGCGCCACATCCAGCATTTGAGAACTAATTTGATGTCCTCCATCGAATTCATGATATTCCAAGGGAACTGCTTGTAATTCTAATACATCTCGTGTTTTTTGAGCAGCGCTTACAGGTACAACTTCATCTTGTTTCCCATGCATAATTAACACTGGCGGGAGAAAATTTTGACGAGGAGTTGCAAAATTTTGCATATCTGAATGTAAATACCCACTCATAGAAATTAAACCAGAACAGGGCAACTTTAATCCTACATCTAAAGTCATTGCTCCTCCTTGAGAAAAACCACTCAAAATTGTTTGCTTTAAGGGTATACCGGTACTATTCTCTAAAGATTGCAAGCAATCGATTAGCAATTTCCTACTTTCTGTTAACCCTTCATACATATTATCCCTGCTCAGGTCGTACCATGCTCTACCAATGGGGGAATGAGGATGAGGAAAAGGTGCATTAGGGAATACAAAATGATATTCTGGTAACTGTAAAAAAGGTACTATTGATGCCACATCTTCTGCGTTTGCACCCCAACCGTGTAAAATCACGATTAATCCTTTAGCGGCAGTTTCCCCGGTAGTTGGGGGTACCTCGATCAAATCCAAATCGTTAGCCATCAGTCAATATAATTTGTAATTAGAGTAGATGCAAAAATCTGAAAATACTATGGGCTTTTTAAAAGACGGGTTATGTGAAGGTCAAAGAACTCATTACTTCATAAAAAATAATATAGGTTGCCCTCAGTAGTCTATAGCAAAAAACAAGATATAAGATGCAAATTATGCAACCGGAAGAAAACAAATTTAGCATATCGCAATAATTTTTGGTATTTTAAAGTGCCTGCTTGGTCTTAAAATACTATGACCAAAAGAATTTTAGATTTTAGATTTTAGATTTTGGATTACAAATGGTTGAGGGACCCCGGCGTTTTAACTATGGAAATAATCTGAAATCGTAAATCCCGGCATCCAAGGGGCCCCTAAATTTATTTATGGGGACAATCTAAAATCGTAAATCCCGGCATCCAAAATCGTTTGACCCCTAACCGATCAATTAAGATTGCAGGAAAGTTATAAATTATGGCGCGTCTAGCACTGCTGAGTGTATCTAACAAAACAGGTTTAGTCGAACTTGCTCGAAGTTTACAAGAAGAGTTTAACTTTGAATTTATCAGCAGTGGAGGTACCGCGAAAGTTTTACAAAATGCCGGATTAACTGTAACTAAAGTCGCCGATTATACGGGTTCTCCGGAAATTTTGGGCGGGAGAGTAAAGACTTTACATCCGCGAATTCATGGCGGTATTTTAGCTCGGCGAGATAATTCTCAAGATGTGGCGGATTTACAAGATAATCAAATTCGTCCAATTGATTTGGTAGTTGTAAATCTCTATCCTTTTGCAGAAACTATTGCCAAAGCTGGAGTAACTTTACCCGAAGCCATCGAACAAATTGATATCGGCGGACCGGCAATGTTAAGAGCATCAGCAAAAAACTTTAATCATCTTACAGTATTATGCGACCCGTCGCAGTATGAAGAATATTTACAGCAGTTGCGTCAAAATAACGGTGAAGCTTCTTTAGAATTTCGTCAACAGGCTGCTCTAAAAGGTTTTTTGCACACTTCTGAATACGACCAAGCTATTTCATCTTATTTAAGCAATCAAATTTCTTCTCATAAAGAAGCTCCCCAACAATTTAGCCTTTCTGGAAAACAATTACAATCCTTACGTTACGGCGAAAACCCCCATCAAAGTGCTGCTTGGTATCAAACTGGAAATAATGCTACCGGATGGGCTGCTGCAACTAAGTTACAAGGAAAGGAACTGAGCTACAACAACTTAGTCGATTTAGAAGCCGCCAGACGCATCATCACAGAATTTACTGATACCTCTGCTGCCGCAGTACTCAAGCATACTAATCCCTGCGGTGTCGCTTTGGGAAATACTTTGGTAGAAGCTTATCAAAAAGCCTTTAATGCCGACTCAATTTCCGCTTTTGGGGGAATTGTGGCTTTGAATCAACCAATCGATGCTGCTACCGCTACTGAGCTAACTAAGACGTTTTTAGAATGCGTAGTTGCGCCAGGCTGTGAAGATGATGCCAAGGAAATTATCGCCGCTAAATCCAAACTGCGAGTATTAATACTGCCAGATTTACAAAGTGGAGCTAAAGAAACTATAAAAGTCATCGCAGGTGGTTTTCTCATCCAAGCAGCCGATGATTTTTTAGCCGATACCAGTCAATTGCAAATAGTTACCGATAAAAAACCCAACCAAAAAGAAATAGAAGAGTTGTTATTTGCCTGGAAAGTTTGCAAACACGTTAAATCAAATGCCATTGTAGTAAGTGGCTCTAGCACTACTTTGGGAGTAGGTGCGGGACAAATGAACCGAGTCGGTGCGGTAAAAATTGCTCTTTCTCAAGCCGGAGAAAAAGCGAAAGGAGCATTTCTTGCTAGCGACGGATTCTTTCCTTTCGATGATTCAGTTAGGACTGCTGCGACTGTAGGAATTACTGGGATTATTCAACCGGGGGGAAGCTTGCGAGACCAAGATTCGATCAAGGCTGCCAACGAACTAGGCTTAACAATGGTATTCACCGGCAATAGGCATTTTCTGCACTAGATTATACCACAAAAATTACTGAATTTAAAAAAATGTTGTCTAAGATGCTTTTCATTTCATAAAACTAGTGCTAATCTATAGTTGTGTGTGTGAGGAGCAAAGTGAAAAGCGCTTGGGGTGGAAACACGGCAACACTCCTGAGCGCTTTTTGCTTTTTTAATTTATTCGCGATTAATTATGAAGTAAGTCGGGCGCCAAATTTACCGGCGCTATATTACAGCTTGGGTAAATTGGGTTATCTTAGAGTTGCTGGGCACCCTGCCGCTGAGTCGCAAGCGACACGCTGCTGCTGCCGCATCAACATAAGCCTTCTACTCACTATTCCCTATTCCCTATTCCCCCCGA
>JBCCSG010000238.1:0-11419 GCA_039200565.1 Cyanobacteria bacterium P01_D01_bin.50
GCAAGCTTCCTTGGAAAAGCGGGTATCCAGATTGGAGTATGTCATTGAGCAAAAACTGGACGCTAGCCTGGGGGACTTAGTCGCCTGAGAGCGGAAAACCAATCTCTCAGGCAGACAAAAGAAAAAATAATTGATGCCGTACTCAAAGAAGAACCCGCCAATCCAGAGGCGGGTTTTTGATTTTTATCAACTTTGTCATTGCACTAACAATAGCACGATAATGCACTAACTAATAAATGCATTAACAGGCAATTCGGCAGCCGCCTGCCGAACCCTTTACCTTCTAATTAGAAGGTGCTTGCAATCTGTTTTCAAGTAAGCATAGTAATTATAATTACTAAAAATAGGTAAAAGCAGTATTTT
The DNA here is from genome assembly GCA_039200565.1 of Cyanobacteria bacterium P01_D01_bin.50. Lineage (GTDB taxonomy): Bacteria > Cyanobacteriota > Cyanobacteriia > Cyanobacteriales > Nostocaceae > Rivularia. The sequence goes on from JBCCSG010000238.1 coordinate 364, forward strand.
TATTGAGAAAAAACCGATGTTATATAAATCGTAACTGTAAAAATAATTACATTTTTGGAACGTAGAGTTTTTTTGATTAGAGTGGCAGATTGGACAATATATTTTTACTTTTGACTTTTAACTTTTAACTTCCGCGAAGCGGTTTACCCGGTTGTATCCCTGGAATATTCAAGCGAACTCGATAAATACCCTGATTTGCAGTGATATAAAGAGTTTTATAGTCTTCATCACCCCAAGCGAGATTTGTCACCGACTCAGGAACAGCTATTTTATCAAGCAATTCACCTGATGGCGAAAAAATCCAAACTCCTCCTGAACCACTACAGTAAACATTACCTTTGATATCAACCTTCATACCATCAGGTACACCTTTATCTTTAGGTCCAGGTAACTCTGCAAATATTCTACTATTAGTTAAGGTTCCATCTGATTTAACATCAAAAACGCGGATGTGTAAGTTCTCCGAATCACTTACATATAACCTTTTCTCATCGGGAGAGAAAGCAATTCCATTTGGACGTACCATCTCCTTATTTAACAAAGTTAGATTGCCCTTTGGTTGCCAACGGTAGATACCATAAAACCCAAGTTCTTCGTCTTCTTTTTTTATCCCATAGGGTGGATCGGTAAAATAAATACTACCATCAGACTTAACTGCAACATCATTAGGACTATTGAGACGCTTATCCTGATAACGTTCAGCTAAGATAGTTACTTTACCATCTTTTTCCGTGCGTGTTAGTTTGCGATCGTGTTGAGCAGTAATTAAACGTCCTTCCAGATCTAAAGTATTACCATTAGGGTTTCCTGCTGGACGACGAAATACAGAAAGTTTACCATTAGTCCATTTATAAAGAGTATCCGCTGGAATATCGCTGAAGAGTAGAAAGCCGCTGGGATCCCATACTGGACCTTCTGTAAATTTTAAACCATCAGATAACTTTTCTACCTTGACATTACTGTCCACAATCGCGGAAGTATTAGCGTGAGTATTCCCGCAGCTTTGCTGTAAGAATAATAAATTTAGTAACAAACTGTAAACAACTATTCGTAAAATATTTTTCTTCATTATTAAATCAAATTATAACTACAGGAATGGCCGCAAGCCTCACAAGACTCGGATGGTGCGTGACAGTAAAAGCCTTATTATTACGTTCTGAATCAGTCAAAGTGTCACAGCACCCTACAAGAAAATGTGCCAGTTGCGTAAGTCCTACTATCTACTAAAATCCAAAATTAGCTAAATTAAAGCAGTAAAGAACTAACCAACTTGTCAGCCTTAATGGAATTTCAGGATATTAGTTTGATTAAAGGGTATCACGCTCACGTTTACTTTGATGAATCTACCTGCGAGCAAGCGATCGCCTTGTGTGAAGAATCCGGAAAGCAATTTTCTGTTACAGTCGGTCGTATACATCGTAAACCTATAGGACCTCATCCATGCTGGAGTTGTCAACTTGCCTTTGAGCGCAATCAATATGCAGATTTAATATCTTGGCTCGCTTTAAATAGAAGAGGTTTAACAATTCTAATTCATCCCCTTACAGGAAACGACTTAAAAGATCATACCGATTATGCTTCTTGGATGGGAGTAGCCCAAGCTTTAAACCTTGATCTGCTGCGTAATTAACCCGAATAAGTAAGAGGTAAGACGTGACAAATAACAACTAACAACTAACAACTAACAATTAACAACTAACAATTAACAAAGATGCCTTTTTCTTTAATAAGTCCCCAACAAGAATTTGCTTTATGGGCAGTACTTTTATTAGCAGCATTGTTTGGCATCTGGGGAGAAAAAACAAGATGGGGATCTAAAGTATCTGGAGCTGTCATTACTATGATGACAACGCTTATTCTTTCTAACTTGCGTATTATTCCAGTTAATGCTCCTACCTATGAGGTAATTTGGTCTTATCTCGTCCCCCTAGCTATTCCTCTATTATTATTCAATGCTAATCTCAAAAAGATTGTATTTGAAGCTGGTCCGATAATGTTAGCCTATATAATAGGTGCTATCGGAGTAGTTTTAGGAACATTAATTGCTTATTATATTATTCACAATCTAGAAGCAAGTTGGCAATTGGCTGCTGTCTTCTGTGCTTCTTATATTGGCGGTTCGGTTAATTTTGCTGCAACTGCTCAAACAGTTGGATTAAGTCAGGGAAATTTGCTTAGCGCTGCGATCGCAGTAGATAGTTTACTCACAACTTTTTACATTATTTTACTATTTACTTTACCTTCAATCAACTGGGTGCAAAAAACTTTTACACAACAAAAAAATAAAACTATTCATTCGGATAAACAAGTATTTAGTACTCAAGAAAATCACGATGATTTGCGACAAGAATGGCAAATAGTAGATATTCTATTACCATTAACAATTAGTGCAGTTATCTGTGCCGTTGGTAATACCTTAGCTAATTTTATTGGTTATTCCAGTGGATCTATTTTGATAATCACAGCTTTGATAATAATTTTAGCGACAGCTTTTCCTACTTATTTCAATAGTATGAAAGCAGCTCCTCTACTGGGAACTATGCTGATGCAAATATTTTTTGCTGCAATCGGAGCTAGCGCAAATGTGGAAATGGTTTTGCAAGCTGGTATTTCAATCTTCGTTTTTGTTGTATTAATTCTTACGCTTCATCTACTCTTCTTGCTTTTGGCTGGGAAATTGTTAAAGCTCAATTTAGCCGAGATGCTGATAGCCTCAAATGCCAATATTGGTGGAGCTACTACTGCCGCAGCTATGGCTACAAGTAAAGATTGGCAAGAATTAGTTACTCCAGGTATTCTTTGCGGTACTCTAGGATATGCTGTAGCAACTTTTATTGGCTCGGCACTCGGTAATATATTGCATTCTGATGGATTTGGTTAATGAGTAATGAGTAATGAATAATAAGTAATGAGTAATTAGCCGGAATTGATCTCAGGGTATTCTCACTCCTATCACGCTCCTAGTGATTTCCGATAAAAATTTCTCCCCCTCTTCCCCCTCTCCCCCTCTTACAAAATTTCGGCAATCATAAAGCCGGGATATCGTACTCCCTCCTCGCAACTAAAAAATGTTTGCGAAGAAGCTTTACAATAATTAAAAAGCTCTTAATAAATCTTAAATATGCAGGTTACTACAGCTTCTTCCACAACACCGATACCCGGTAAATATTGGCAATGGCGGGGATATAACGTTTATTACGTCAAAGCCGGAGAAAAACACTCCCAACGTCCACCTTTACTATTAGTACATGGTTTTGGAGCTTCTACAGACCATTGGCGCAAGAATATCGTCGAACTTTGTCGCGATTTTGAAGTATATGTGATCGATCTTTTAGGATTTGGCCGTTCGGAAAAACCCAAGTTACAGTATGGTGGGGATTTATGGCGGGATCAATTACACGAGTTTATCGCTGAGGTTATTGGTGAGAAAGCTGTATTAGCAGGTAATTCCCTCGGTGGTTATGCTTCTTTGTGTGTCGCAGCGCAACGTGGCGATTCGGTTGCGGGTTTGGTATTGCTCAATAGTGCTGGTCCTTTTAGTAAAGACCAGCCTACAGCGGAACCGGAAACATTGCAATCGGAAATTGAACCTTCTTTAATTGAAAAACTGAAATCACTATTAGGTAATTTTGTCAAATTTATTTTTAAACAACGAGTAGCTCAATTTATTTTATTTCAGTACATTCGCCAACCTTGGGTAATTCGCCGCACTCTAGAAAAAGTTTATTTAGATAAAAGTGCAATTACAGAGCAATTAATCGCAGAAATTCGTCGCCCTTCCGGAGACAAAGGTGCTTTCGATGTATTTTGCTCGGTGTTTAGTACTCCCCAAGGTGAAAAAGTAGATGTGCTTTTGCAACAGTTAACTTGTCCGTTGTTATTATTGTGGGGAGAAGCAGATCCTTGGATGAATGCAAAAGAACGTTCACAGAAGTATCGTCAATATTATCCCCAATTAACAGAATATTATCTAAAAGCAGGTCATTGTCCTCACGATGAAGTTCCTTCGGAGTTAAATCCATTGTTTAGAGATTGGGTTTTATCTATTGCTCAAAGAAGTGAGTAGTGGGTAGTGAGTAGTGAGTAGTGAGAAATTTGAAGTGTATATTAACTCATAACTCTTTTAATCCAAAATCTAAAATCCAAAATTATTTCATGGGTTATAAACAAAATATTATTCGTGGAGCATTATTTATTATTGCTGCCGAGTTGGTGTTAACGATGAATGGATCGATGGTTAAGTTAGCATCCGCTGGTTTACCAAGCGAAATGATAGTTTTCTTTAGAAATTTGTTTGGTTTATTGAGTTTAACGCCGATTTTTGCTCGTGAAGGTACGGCGATTATACGTACTGAAAAACTTCACTTGCATTTAGTGCGGGGATTCTGCGGTATGGCAGCTATGTATAGTTTATTCTACGTGTTCGGGAACATTCAATTAGCCACTGCAATGTTATTAAAAGCGACTGTACCAATATTTATTCCTTTGGTTGCCTTTGTTTGGTTGAAGGAGAGAATTTCGATTGTGGCTCGTTTGGCGATCGCCATTGGTTTTTGTGGTGTATTTTTAGTTTTAAAGCCCGGTACAGATTTCAATTGGGTGATTTTAATTGGTTTATTTGGTAGTATATTTGTATCACTTTCTATGGTAACAATAAGAAAGTTATCAGCAACGGAGCCATCTGTACGTACAGTTTTATATTTTGCGATAATTGCGAGTTTGATATCAGCTATACCGTTAACTTGGGCGTGGAAAACCCCTACTCCCAAGGAATGGTTATTGTTAATGGTAGTGGGTATATGTAGTACTTTAGTTCAGTTGTTAACAACTTGTGGTTATGCATGTGCACCGGCTTCTCAAGTGGGAGTTTTCTCCTATTCTTCAGTTATATTTGGAGCTTTGATTGGCTGGTTGTTTTGGAATGAATTATGGGATGTAAGCTCACTTATCGGTGCTGTGTTTATTACTGCTGCTGGTTTACTAACGCTTCGCAGTCGTACTGATACAGTATCTGGGAAGGGGTAATATCGGTTAAATTATCATTTTGTGGGGATGAGTAATGAGTGATTGGGAATAATCAAATCTTTCAAAAAGTGGCTATATAATAAGTAATTAAGAAGTAAGCGGTAAGAGATAAAGGGTAATGGGTAAGACGAGAAATGTGATTAAAATACCGATTATCGATTTATACTAAATCTTATTTAAGAATATATGACTTAATTTTTTCTTCTAATTGATTGCTAATAATGTCTTTACCGATACTGGGATTATCTAAATTTACTCGGATATAACTTTTTGTATCAAATTTTTTGTCATCATCTGTATCTTTAGTGATTTCAAGAAATATTGCTCCAGTACTTTGTACAATATTCCAACTATTCAATTGAGTGTTATCTGGAGTAATTTGCTGTAAGTTTCTCCCTGAAAGATCGGAAAGATATCCAATTGTTGCATCTTGATAATCTAACTTACCATCTATATTGGTATCCTTTTCAATAATTCGATACAACCAAAATTTTTTGACTGGTTTTCCTATTGCTTTTTTTTCGATTAAATCAAATGATTTAATAATTGCTTTTTTATCTAATAAAGCATTTGTAGAAGCATCTTTCTTAGAATAAAATATTATATTATATATATTTTTCCGATCTTCATAGCTACGGGAACTTTTACTTAACCAGCTTTTTTCTCCTTGATTAGCATCAGGAAATATACTAACTGGGATCATTAAATAATCTGTTTCCTTTTTTATAATTAAATTACCGTAAACAAGATTTGGTTGTAGATTCTGCTGTGCATTTGCTTGCGACTGTTTTGCTTGTCTCTCGACTCTAGCATTACATGAAAAACAAAGTGTAGCTAAAATAATACTTGCAAAAATTTTTCTTAAAAAGTTATAGTAATTCATAAAATTAGACAGCAGGATATATGTATGCTCTATTTTATACACTGCTTGCAAATCGTCAACCAATTTTAGATTTTGGATTTAAAACAATCGGGTTGAGAGATTAAAAATTGGCAAGACGGCTGCTCATAACGAAACCGTCTTACCGGAAGTCATTTATTTTTAATCTAAAATCTAAAATCTAAAATCGTTTTATTTTGTTTGTTTATACTAATGTTAATCCTCAACTTGTCCTTGACGACGTATATTGAGAATATCGCTCATTTTTTTGATTTGGTTGAAAACTTGTTCTAATTGTTTTTTATCAGATACTTCTATTCCTAAGTCTATTAACGCTGGTTGATTGATCGCGGTTTTGACATTAGCATGGGATACGTTGATTCCTTGATCGCTTAAACGAGATAAAATATCTTTGAAAACTCCAACCCGATCTAAAGCTTCAATCTGCACTTTGACGCTATAAGTTTGATGACGACGCAAGGTTTCCTGGGTATGATTCCAGCTGACAGGTACTAAACGCTCACAACTCGTATGTTTGAGGTTGTGACATCCTTGCCGATGAATGCTTATTCCCCTACCCCGGGTAACTACACCGATTATTGGCTCTCCGGGAATGGGATTACAACAACCGGCAACATAATACATTAACCCTTCTACACCAATGATTGGTGAATTGCTGCTACGAGTATTGCTAGTGTTTCCTTCCCGCAATACTTTTGATGTGGATGTTGGTAAATTGGAAAGAATTTCATTCAAATCTGTAGCTGCTGGCTCTTGAAGTTTGACTATTTCTCGCCACCGATTCAAAACTAAGTTCAAGGTGACTTCACCGTAACCTAAGGCTGCAAGCAAGTCGTCAACGTTGTGGTAATTACATTTATCTGCTACTGTTTGCATTGGTTCAGATTTGAGTAAGCTTTCAAAACCAGATTTACCCAACTCTTTTTCTAATAATTCTCTACCACGGGCAATATTTTCTTCTCTACGGGAACGTTTATACCATTGCTTGATGCGATTTTTCGCCGCTGAGGTTGCCGCAAAGTTTAACCAGTCTAAACTCGGATGACTATTTTTCTGGGTGATAATTTCAACAATGTCTCCATTATCTAATCTTGTGGAAAGCGGTATCATCCGTCCGTTAATTTTTGCTCCCGCACAATGGTTACCAACTTCAGTATGAATGCGATACGCAAAATCCACAGCGGTAGATCCAGGACTCAATGCCACCAAATCACCCTTGGGTGTAAACACATAAACGTCGTCTTCAAATAAGTTATCTTTGATGCTCTCTAAATATTCTTGAGCATCTTTGAGATCATTTTGCCATTCAAGTAACTGTCGCAACCAAGTAAATTTTTCATCTGCTGCAGTCATTTGAATATTATTAGAACCACCTGTTTCTTTGTATATCCAGTGGGCTGCTATGCCGTACTCGGCGACATGGTGCATTTCTAATGTACGGATTTGTACCTCTAAAGGGCGGCCCCACGGACCTATTACGCCAGTATGTAATGATTGATAACGGTTGGGTTTGGGTAGTCCAATGTAATCTTTAAATCTACCGGGAATCGGACGAAAAGAATCGTGAACTAATGCTAAGGCACGATAGCATTCTTCGTTGGTTTTGACAATAATTCGCAGGGCTGCTAAATCGAAAATTTCGTGAAATTCTTTATTTTGACGCTGCATCTTCTGATAAATGCTATAAAGATGCTTGGGACGACCTGATAAATCTACGCACTCAATTCCTGCTTGTTTTAAACGAGAGCGTAAAGTTTCGGCTACTTTGGCTAATCTCTCTTCTCTATCTGCTCGTTTATCGGCAACTAACTGCTGTATTTCACGATAAGCATCTGTTTCGAGATATTTAAACGCTAAATCTTCCAAATCCCATTTGACGTGCCAAATACCCAAACGATTGGCTAGAGGAGCAAAGATTTCGCGAGTTTCTAAAGCTTTAGCGCGACGCTTATGTTCTGGCATGACTTGTAGGGTTCGCATATTATGCAACCGGTCTGCCAACTTTACAACTATAACGCGAATATCTTGCGCCATTGCCAAAAACATTCGTCGAAAGTTCTCTGCTTGACTTTCTGTTTTACTCTTAAAATTAATTTTAGAAAGCTTCGTAACCCCTTCTACTAAGCGTCTTACCTCTTCTCCAAACTTATCTTCTATTTCTTCAATTGTAACTTCTGTATCTTCAACTACATCATGTAAAAATCCAGCTGCTATCATAACAGGGCTACCCCCTAAATCCCTTAACAAGTCGGCAACGGCAACGGGATGGCAAATATATGGTTCCCCAGATTTACGAAGCTGGCCTTCATGGAGGCTGTAAGCAAATTTAAATGCCCGACAAATTAAATCTTTATCGGCATCATAATGGTTATTTTCTACATTACCAACGCATGTTGAATGCAAACAATCTTCCAACCATTGCGGAAGGGTAATATCAACTTTGAAATCTACAACTGTACTGTTCATATTTGAATAAAGAGGTAAAGGATTTAAATGAGATAGACGACGCAAACGGCATTGCTGTCTTTGGGATGCTGCTTTCATTGCCAAGGGCAAGTTTGCTAATTTGAAAGGATTTTGTTCAAATAGCAATGTTTTTCTGATCGAGTAAATGTTCCGTATCATAATCGGGTAAAAAGGGTAATGACAAAGGGCACCTCAATTATTGACTTGAGGTGGTAAAGGCGAAAAATTTTTAAAGATTAGATTATTGTATGAGATAAAATTCTTGACATTAATACTATCTCAACAAACATTACTTTATGTCTCTCAATAAACAGAAATACCGCGCATTTAAAACGAAGTTGCAGCAATTGCGTGATGATATCTCCTCCAATCTAACGAATGCCCATCAACTCCGCCAGTCTATGGCATCTTTGCAAATGTATTTTCGTACCGAAATTGTACCTTTGGCTACTCAATATCCCAGGGAGCAATCTTTCCAGACTGAAGTGAGCAAACAGTTAAGGCTACTGCAAATAGATGCCATGTTTTTTCAAGGAGCGCGACAAGCTGACACGGCTATTGGCAGAGCAAATGCTCTAAACGAACGATTAACAACCCTGATTGGATACTGCGATGCCATTCTCAAAATGGGTAAAGTTGCAGATGACGGGCATCCTTAAAAGTTTTTTTTAAGGAAAAAACTTTTAAGGGAACCCTTGACGAATGAAAAATTAAAAAGTAAATATTAATCAATCAAATTAACAACTAAGAGTATTCTATTACACATAGATTTTCCTTTTTGAAAAGAAAAACCATTGTAAAAGTTTGGCTTTGGCTAAATATAATTTCAGCACTTGTACTCGTAGAGTGGTATTAAGCTTTAAAGTTGATATTAACATTTTTCCCCGATATTTTGGCAAATAGGTCTTATTTAAATGAAAGATTTTTTGCTGTATCTTTGATTAATAGCTTGCCCATTGGTTATTTCTACGGTCATTAGTGCAAGCCGAGAGTCATTGAAAGGCATTTTTTCTTTTTTATTTGTTGAAAAATATTGATAAGTAGTCTATTTAAACGGGTACTGTATTTTTACTTTCAAAACACAAGTGTAATTGGTAATACTAGTTCCGGATTCATAGAATTTACACGAGTAATGTACAAAGCTTTATAAAACGAATCTGGTAAAGTATAAAAAATTTGATTCGGAAAACGAATCATTTATAACTGATAGGACTGATAACTAATTATGAGTGATGTCTTATTCTCGATTGAAAATCTGCGTGTAGGGTATGCAACGAGCAGCGCGGAGGAGGAAAAATGGGCCGTAAATGATGTCTCTTTTGTCTTGCAGCCCGGTGAGAGGATGGGATTGGTAGGAGAGTCTGGTTGTGGTAAATCGACTTTGGGACGTGCTGCAATGCGTTTATTACCGCAGTCTACACGCATCGAAGGGCGGGTAATATTTCAAGGGCGATCTGTATTTGATATGACCTCGGAGCAATTGCGTAAATTTAGGGGAGAAGCGGTAGCATTAATTTTTCAAGATCCGATGACGCGCTTAGATCCGTTGATGACTATCGGTAACCACTGTATAGAAACTCTCAAAGCACACTCACCTCAATTATCTAATTTACAGGCAAAAGAAAAGGCGATCGCCACTTTAGCTAAAGTAAATATTCCTACAGAAAGATGGAGCCAATACCCTCATGAATTTAGCGGTGGAATGCGCCAGCGTGTGGCAATTGCTTTGGCTTTATTATTAAATCCGAAATTAATCGTTGCTGATGAACCCACCACCAGTTTAGATGTCACCGTTTCGGCCCAAATTTTACAAGAATTGACGCGATTATGCGCCGAAGAAAACATGGGATTGTTGTTGATATCCCATGATTTAGCAATGGTTGCTGAATATTGCGATCGCATTGGGGTAATGTACCAAGGAAAGATGGTAGAAACGGGTTTATCCTCGGAAGTGTTCCAAAATCCGCAACACGAGTATACGCGATCGCTCCTGCAAGCAGCATTGCACATACAAACATTTTCTACGGATGAGCAAGCAGATATAAAAGAGGAATTATCAAGCAGTCTCAATCAAAAACCATCTAATGTAACGCCGTTACTGAGCATTCAAAAACTAAAGCAGCATTACACCATCGAACCCAACTTTATCGAAAGAATATTCAAAGGACAAGGACAAACTATTAAAGCAGTAGACGGGATCGACTTAGAACTGTATTCAGGAGAAATTTTAGGATTAGTTGGCGAATCGGGTTGTGGAAAAAGCACCTTATCGCGGACAATATTGCAATTAATTCGTCCCACCGACGGTAAAGTTGAATTTAACGGTAAAGAATTGACCAGTTTGTCGCGTCAACAAATACGTTCCCAAAGGCGACAAATGCAGATGATTTTTCAAGATCCCCATGCTTGTTTAAATCCTACCATGACCGTAGGACAAAACATTGCCGATCCCTTAATCATCCATAATATAGCTAATCCCGGAGCAGCAAAGGAGCAAGTGTTGTGGATGCTAGATAAAGTTGGGTTAAATCCATCAGAAATGTACTACCAACGTTATCCTTCCGATTTATCCGGAGGGCAACAACAAAGAGTTGCGATCGCGCGTGCTTTGATAACTCGTCCTAAATTAGTAATTTGCGACGAGCCTGTAAGTATGTTGGATGC
>JBCCSG010000239.1:0-11367 GCA_039200565.1 Cyanobacteria bacterium P01_D01_bin.50
TAAATCATGTTTTGGGACTTTAAGCTTGAAAAATCGGTCAAACTACTGGCAACTTTTACCTTATATCCACCCCCAATCCCAAACTATCGCTTTTGGTTTTATTGGCATTATTGGATATGTTGTAGCGACTTTAGGATTAATTAAGCTTGTAGAAAATTTAGCAACTCCTTTTGGAGAAGGAAATGTTTTAGAGATAGCGAAACTTGCGGTTATATTAGCGGCTGTTTTTCTTGTCAGGGGATTTTTTCAGTCAATCCAAGATATTTATATGGCAAAGGCTGCTTTAAGGGTAGCTTTTAATCTCCGCAAGCAGGTTTATGCTCACCTACAAAAGTTAAATCTTAGCTATTTTGAAACTGCCAAAGCTGGGGATTTATCTTACCGACTTACAGAAGATGTGGATCGAGTTGGGGAAGTTGTCCATAAAATGTTTCACGATTTTATCCCTTCCTCGCTACAGTTGGTTGCCATTCCCATATACATGATTTACCTTAGTTGGCAACTAACCTTAGCTACATTAATTATTGCTCCTTTAATGGGTGTTTTGATTGCTTGGTTTGGCGATCGCTTGCAAAAGTATTCTCGACGCAGTCAAAATCAAGTATCGGATTTATCGGCAATTTTAACTGAGGTGTTTGGTGGAATTAGGATTATTCAAGCATTTGCGGCGGAGTCTTACGAGATTGCTCGGTTTAGTAAGGAAGCGGAAGGGACATTAAAAGCTAAGTACAATACAGAAAGATTAAAAGCGATTCAAATTCCGATTATTGGATTTTTACAAGCATTAAGTTTCATATTATTACTCTTTTTTGCTGCTTGGCAGATTTCTATAGAAAATATTACGGTGGGAACCTTTTTTAGTTATCTTTCGGCAGCGGCTTTATTAATCGATCCTGTAGGGCATACTACGAATAACTATAATTTATTTAAGGAAGGGGAAGCTTCTGTAGACAGAGTATTTGAATTATTGGCAATTAAACCAGCAGTAGTAGAAAAACCAGACGCGATGACTCTACCGCCAGTTACGGGTAAAGTTGAATATCGCAACGTTAGCTTTGCTTATCAAGCAGATAAACCCGTAATTCAAGATATCGATTTATTAGCAATGCCGGGAGAAGCAATCGCTCTTGTAGGTGCTTCCGGTGCTGGTAAAACAACTTTTGTGAATCTTTTACCACGTTTTTACGACACTCTAAAAGGTCAAATATTAATAGATGGAGTTGATATAAAAGATGTTACTCTTCATAGTTTGCGGCGACAAATAGGAATAGTACCCCAAGAAACTATGATGTTTTCCGGTACCATCGCCGAAAATATCGCTTTCGGACAAACTGAGTTTGATATGGAAGCCGTTGAAGAGGCAGCAAAAATCGCCAATGCCCATGATTTTATCAGTCAACTGCCTGGTGGTTATTATACTGTTGTTGGCGAACGCGGTGCGAGTTTATCCGGAGGACAAAGACAAAGAATAGCGATCGCGCGTGCTGTATTATTAAATCCGAGAATTTTGATATTAGATGAAGCGACATCTGCTTTAGATTCGGAATCGGAAGCGTTAGTGCAAGAAGCTTTGGAAAGATTGATGGTAAATCGTACGGTGTTTATTATTGCTCATCGTTTGAGTACCGTAAGGAAGTGCGATCGCATTTTAGTGATGGAGCGGGGGCAGGTGGTAGAGTCGGGAACTCATGATGAATTGTTAGCTTTTGAGCGTCGGTATGCAAGGTTTTATGCGCGGCAGTTTAGTTAGTTGGAGGTAAAGTTAATTTGACAATAAATTTATGTAATTTTTTCTAAAAAATCAGTATCTAAATACCAGTTTTCATTAATAAATTCTAGATTTTCGTCATATATTAAACTTAATTCACCAATCCTGATGTAATCATCATTAATTCGATTTTGAAGAATAAATTTAAGTTGAATAAATTTTTGATTACGATTCACTCCAATAGAACTACTAATTAATTCTGTTTCTAAGTTATTGGGGAGAACAATTTCTTCATAATAATTATCTGCTTCATCCCAATAGCCACATACTTTGTAATGACATAATTCTAAATGTTCTTTAATTAGTTCGCTGGCATCTATATTTTCTAATATTTCCGTCAAATCATGCCAAACTGGGTGATTTTTTAATTCTACAAAAGTCATATATTTAAATTAATGTTCTGTTACCAAACCAGGAAAGTGTAATACTTCATCTATAAACTGTGCATGAAAACGTTTATCTCCGCCTTTTCCCAAAACTTTTGATTGAAACTCCATGATATAATCTCTTTTCTCCTTCGGTTTTATCAAGGAAATATCGTGTTTTCTTATATAGTTTGACCGAAATATTTTAGATTTTAGATTTTGGATTTTGGATTAAATATTGATTGGTTTCAAGCCCCTAGTTTTAACTATGGAAAAATCTAAAATCGTCAATCCAAAATCCTCAAGCCCCTAAATTTATTTATGGGGACAATCCAAATATGTCCTATCGGACACGCTGAGCGAACGCAAATCCAAAATCCAAAATTGATTGACCTCAATAGCCTTAAATATTGATGTACCCGTCACAACGGAGAACCAACGCCAACCTTTCCAACACTTCCACACCCAAAGCAAATTCTCGCATTGCTAAGGAACAATTCTTTTGGGTTTTATCTTTTAGTCATAGCTATTACCGCATTAACTGTAAGCTCTGGTAAATCTCCCAAAGTCGGTAAAATATCTTCTCCTGACAAAACTAAGGGTAATTCATCTCCCACCCATACCCAAATTTGTTGGCGATTTATATCTATCAACCAAGCTAATTGAGTTCCATTGCTCAAACAGTGAAGAATTTTGTTTTGTAAATCTATAGTACTTTGATTAGGAGAACGAATTTCAATTAACCAATCCGGCGCTCCTTCAAAAGCTCCATCTTCATCAGAAATTCTTTCGCAAGCAATTACAGAAATATCTGGTACTGGAGAGTAAGGAGGTACGATACACCGTAATTCTTGTATGGCTTCAAACTGCTCAGTATTATTATTTATATAATTTACAAGATTACGTTGCAACCGCGAGTGAAAAAGACTTGGCATTGGTTTTTGTAGCGCTTCCCCATTAATTAATTCCCATGCCGGGGAAGTTTCAATATTAGGTTGAGAAAGAAATTCTGTTAAAGATATTTTTACAACCGAATTGATCATGAGCCTTTAATTAAGCTTCCTCGAATTTCACCATTTTTGAATTTGTATCTACCTACTAAAACCCTAAAAATAATATGTTAGTTAATAGGTAGTTTTATTCACCATACTTATATTGTACAAAAGGTCAAGATGGTACACACACCTACTACCCCAGAAACCGAAACCCTATTGCTTGAGTTGCCTAAAACCCTTGGATTATACGTTACTCAAGAACAGTTTGCAGCCCTAAGTGCAGCAAACCGAGATTTGAAACTTGAAAGAACATCACAAGGAGAGTTAATTGTGAATCCACCAACAGGTTGGGAAACTGGAGAGCGTAACTTCAGCCTTATTGGACAATTATATCGCTGGTACGAAGAAAACGAAGATTTGGGTAAAGCCTTTGACTCTTCTACTGGTTTTATTTTACCTAATGGTGCTACTCGCTCTCCCGATGCTTCTTGGGTAAGTCAAGAAAGATGGGATGCACTTACTCCAGAGCAAAAAGGAACTTTTGCTAATATCTGTCCCGATTTTGTCGTTGAATTACGTTCTGGTTCCGATAGAATTGAGCCTTTACAAGCTAAGATGAAGGAATATATAGACAATGGTGCTAAATTGGGTTGGTTGCTCGATCCACAAAATCGACGAGTAGAAATTTATCAACCAAGTAAGACAGTAAAAGTATTAGAAAATCCTGCTGAGTTATTCGGTGAAGAAATTTTACCGGGTTTTGTGCTGAATTTGCGTAGGGTGTGGAATTGAAATTTAAAAATTAAAAAATCTAATTTATCCCAATATTGAATAATCCGCTGTATTTTCAAAGCTTTTGTTTTATCGCCAGACATTATAGGCTATCAAGCATAGAGATTAACCTATGTAAAAAATTCTATGCAACAGTCTAATAGTAATTCTGGAGATATTCTACGGCAACTAGTCACCTTCGCTGCCGTAATTATTGCTTTTCTTGTCAATGTCTTATCAAATATTTTCCCCCTTAATGGACTTACAATTGGCGAGATATCTAATACTTTTTTCAAAAACGTTTTAATAATTCCTGCTAGCTACGCCTTTGCTATCTGGGGATTAATCTACCTCGGATTATTTGCTTTTGCGATTTATCAAGTTTTACCTTCCCAACGAGAAAAGCCCAACTTACGCCAAACAGCATACCTGTTAACAATTGCATTAGTTGCTCAAAGTATTTGGGTGTATTTATTTTTATCTCGGTTTTTCATCGCTTCGGTTTTTGCGATGCTGTTAATTTTAGTACCCTTAATAGCTATGTATCTGCGCTTGGGAATTGGAAATACACCTACATCACGCGCAGAAAAATGGTTTGTTCGCTATCCCATCAGCATTTATCTCGGTTGGATAAGCGTTGCGACTATCGTAAACATCGCAAGTGCTTTAGATATCAATAACTGGAACGGTTTCGGTATCTCCGCGGAAATATGGACTGCAATCATGGTAATTATTGCCACACTTGTCGCTGCGATCGCACTTCTTCAACGCCAAGACATTGCTTACAGCGGTGTTACAGTATGGGCATTAATTGCGATTGCCATTAAACATTGGGAAAATTCAACATTGAAAATAGTAGCGTTATTATCCACTTTCCTACTCATCGCAATCGGATTATTTTCACTTTTCACCCACTCCAAGAAATATTAAAATTTTGCATATAAAAGGTATGTGTGCTAATTCTTAAAATTTAAGAGTATAGTTATTTCCACTCCTTTCCCGGTAGAAGATTACCCGCGTTGAGTGAGGGGGAAGAAGGGGAAGAGGGGGAGTTACTCCCCCAGGATCTTTTAAAATAACGGTATAGTTTGAGCAGGAAAGTCCCAAAGCAGGTTTAAATATTGCCATTACTAAGAAATAGTTAAATATTCCAAGTTTTTTGTAATTCCAGCAATACCCAACTTCGGAGATTGCCAAATATCATTTTCTAGATTCATCTGGGGAAATCGAATAGAAGACTGAACAATATGAAGATAAATAGCACAAATATTATTGCTCAACTCAAAATAGCTACTGAGAATTTAAACTACACATGTGCAGGAGACTCTTCAGTTGGAACTTTGATTTGGGAGTTCGCTTCCAAGGGTGAATTAAGTCTAGAAAATATGTTTAAATTGCTACCGTCAGAAGTAGATTGGATAGACGATATATATACAAAGTGTGAATATTTAGTGAAAGCAGTATCAGGTTATCGAACTACTATATTAGATGAAGAAAGATGTATTTTAGAATTGTATCAAATCTATCTAAAATTTTTTGATTTTTTGTTATCTTATTTGTCAGATTTGCAGTTATATGAAATAACGATTGATAAAACTCTTCTTCATTATGAAAAGAATAATATAGAAGGGAGCGATCGCCCTGTTGGAACATGCTATATAGGAAGAACAATAAATGGGTATTGGATTGGTATAGCTAATAGGTATCCCTGCGATTTTTTATCAAGTAGTGATGAAGAATTTTTATCAAAAAACAACAATTTATTTAGAGAAATAGCAGATGAGTTATTGGAAGAAATGCCAGAATTTATGGAAATACTATATCAATCATGCCATTCCCATTACCTTGCTTCTATACAAGGTGAGGAATCAGGCGATCCTAATCCCTTTTACATATTCAATTACTATATTTGTGAAATTGCAGAGACTAAAGAATTGCTGTTTAAAAAATTGCTATATTCTATAGGTATTATTGCTACTCGAAGATTTCGCAGTACTAGGTTTGGGCAGGTTGATGAAATTCTACGACTACATCTAATAAATTTGAGACAATATATTTTTTTAGGTACAAATTACTGCTGGATAGGTGAAGCTCAAGAAGGCGATTGGATTGGTGTTACAGCATACTGCTACCCTTCATAGGCGATCGCCACGAATCTACAACCGTATAAAAGTTGGATATTTCAGCCATTAGAAACTCCGAAAAATCTCATGGGTACCCGTCAATTTCGGCTGGATGTAAATGAAAGGTTGCTGATTAATTCGGGATAAATGTATTTAAAAGTATCAGTGTAGGAATATTGGAAAATATCATAGGTCCAAAGTCAATTACAGCGAAACTTTCAGCTTCAGAATGCCCCTGGTGAAAGCTTTGTTATGTAAAGATTAATTTGGGTTATTAATTAATCAGCTATTAAAATCATTGCAGAATCAAATGGCTTTTCAAATTATGTTTATGTTAATTTTCCTTTACGAAAGTTATCATTACTTTTTAATGAAGGAGAGTCGTCTTCCTTACATCGATTATTGTACATAAATGTATATCCTTGTCCATAAAATTACCTGCTAGGGCGTAGCTCAATCTCAAATGCCCATATCTGCTCCGGAGACGCTTTGCGAACACGCCTTGGTGCCTGGTATCTCCATACCCAATTCCCCATTTCTAAAGCGTTTCTAAATAACTTAATAAATCGGCCATTTCTTGAGTACTCGGCTGAAATTTGGGCATTGGCGGGGTATCTCCCCCAATTACTTGGTGAATTAGTCCATAGCGTGATTTACGTTTAGATACTCCTTGCAAAGAAGGGCCAACACTTCCCGTTGCTTCTAAGCCGTGGCAGCCAGCGCAATTAATTTGAAAAATTGCGTGTCCTTGGTCAGCGTTTCCTGCCTTAGACAGTACAGTTTTAATATAGGGGTCGGAAGTTCTCACTATATTTACAGCAAAAATGCCTAATAGGATTGCTAGCAGAACCGCTAACATGAAGAATGCGATTCGCCCCATCAGAGTGTCCGGTTTGGTAATCTGGTTATCCAAAAGGTTTGCTGTCAAGGTCGGTGTCTACAAAAATATTTCATTTCATACACATAGCTTAAAAGTTCTTGACTGTGTCTGCAAGCACCGCTGGGGGATTTTTATATGCCAGTAGGTGGCTCAAATTCTCTCTAGGAGCGCTGTTTACTACATCTAGATGGTAAGATCAGAGATAGTAAATAAATATAAAAGCGATTGCGATAAGGAGAATATAATGGTCGAACCCTTACTTGATGGAATTGTTATAGGTTTAGTTTTCGTGACTTTATCCGGTTTGTTTTATAAAGCTTACGAGCAATACAAACGCGGTAACCAGCTAGGACTTTAATAGTTGCCATTGACGGGCACCCATGAGAATTTTTTTTAGGAGAAAAAAATTCTCACGGGAACCCTTGACCAGTTAAGAGTTGCCAGTGAATATAATTGTGGTGAACACTGATAACTGATATCATTTATTGCAGTAAAAGCTAATTGCTGTGTTTCCATAAACTTTTTGACGGCAAATTTCCCAATTAGGAATTTCTGGTGAAGTCCATAATTTTGAATTGTGTTCTACTGCGATTTCTCCATTAATATCTAGAAGCTGATAGCGAGCAATGGCTTCTAAGACTGGCTTGTATAATTCACTTGCATAAGGTGGATCAAAATAAATTCTATCAAACTGCTGTTCGCTAAGTTTAGGCAGCTGCTGTAATATATCTCCTGGCAAAAGTTTCCATTCTTGTTCGGAATTTCCCACTTGGTGCCAATTTTGTTTTATTGTATCGCAAGCAATTTTAGATTTTTCAATACCTATTACCAGACTAGCTCCTCGACACAAAGCTTCTGCACCCATGGAACCCGTTCCGGTGCATAAATCTAACCAGCGACAATCCGTAATTCTTCCCTGCCAAATATTAAATATTGCTTCTCTTACACGTGCGCTTGTCGGTCTGGTTTGCTTCCCTGGTAATGTTTTTAATTTACGATTTCCGTAGATTCTTAGCAAAATAATTTACGTATTTTTCTCGCTTAGGCGACAATAGTATCCTTACCTGCCACTATTTTATGACAGAAAACACGAATTAGATTGTTACATTAAATTATAATTGCTTGCATTGTGAATAAAATTAAGATATTAGCAATTTATTAAACTGCTATTTTTTCACGTACTTGAGAAACAAAATTAGAAAGGATTTGTAGTCCAACATTAGAGGATTTTTCAGGATGAAACTGAACTGCGGTTAAATTTTCATAAGCAATAGCAGCAGTTACAGTTTGACTACCGTGAGTAACAGTTGCTGCATTCACTTTTTTTTCTAACGGATCGACATAGAAAGAATGAACAAAATATACCCAAGGTTGAGGCGGTAAATGCTCCCATAAAAGACTTCTTTGCTGAGTTATTTCCAATTGATTCCAACCCATATGAGGAATTCGTATATTTGACTCCCCGCGAAAACGCTTTACTTTTCCTTGAATAATTCCTAATCCACGCTCAACTCCTTCGGAGGATGATTCAAAAAGAATTTGCATTCCCAAACAGATTCCTAAGAAAGGTTTACCATCTGCGATCGCATTTTTAATTGGTTCAACCAAACCGAGAGATCGCAAATTCTGCATTGCTGGATCAAATGCACCAACTCCAGGTAATACTATTGCTGAGCTTCTTTGCAAATCTTGTGGAGAACTTGTGACTTTAGGAGTTGCACCAGTTTTTTCTAAAGCTTTACAAACCGAGTGCAAATTTCCCATGTCATAATCAATTACTGCAATTACTGTCATTAACTTACTCCTGATAAATTTATAAAGGTCAGGTATTCCTATTTTAAATAATAAATTTTATGACGCAAAGATTACTATTAACTTAGGAAAAAAATTTGCCTTCTCCATTACAAATAGAATTGTGATGATGACCTAGCGCTGTGGGAAAAAATGGTGGAACCTTTAAATAACTAGCTTTTTTTATGGATACATAATGAATTTTTCAAGTAAGTCTCCGCCATTTTTTGCGCAGTTTTTTGGTGACTTGCTGCTTAAAATTGCTTTACATTGCTGTATACATGGTAGATTTTATTTTCAAAGCTCACCTTACCTGTAAATTTACAACTTGTTAGTTTGAATTTGGAGAAAAAACGCCGAACTTTAACTCTATGCTATTCTAAGGGGCTCAATCATGCAAAGCCACCCATCATTCCCGCAGAAAATTTAAGTGGTAAGAACAACATAACTTATGCCTTCGGTCTTCATTTTTTGGAGGATTTAAGTGGATATAAACTTAATCGAATATTAATACTGCTACCTAAGTTTTAAAACATCTTCTAATAAAATCTATAGTACAGGTATATTCCTTGTCAGTAAATAATATAGATTTACGCAAAGTGTTTTGCATACAACTATTGATTTGAACGAATAAATAGCTGATATAGTCAAGCTGTTGAGATCGAATACCATTGGGGTAATTTTTTGTCGAATCATATAAAGATTTAATTGTAGATAATTGATTACAACAAGAAAATAGAGTTGTTGTATATTTGCCTGCGTTGTTATTTTGACAAAAAAAATCTCTTAATATCTTGTCTACTTCTGATTAATTATTTGCTATACAGGCACTTTCATCGATATAGGTGCGTCTGTAATGGAACAAAAAACTAAGGATATATGTTATCGTTATTACTTAATTTTCCCATCGCTCAAAAAACTCCTCTTGCAACTCCACCTGTAGAAATATTGCAACCGCAACAAGTACGTCCTTTACCGGGTGAACTTGATAATGTCCCAGTTTTTAATAGCAACAGTCCGGAATTAGTTCTCAAGGAAGGAATTCTGCTTTCAACTTTTCCTGCACTAGGGAGAAAAGTAGCACCAGCACACCTTAATTTCCCTTTCAAAGGACGATTTGATATATTTGCTCATCATGTTGCCAAAGCACCATTTCCAGATGATTTAAGGACATTATACCTGGGGATAATTATCCATAATCCGACCTCGCAACCCGTAACTGTAAATGTGTTACAGGCAGCGAGTTATTTAAGTCAACCCGATGCGCCATTTATTGATTTACCATCCCAAAAAACTAATTATTTTGGTAGAGTTTTCGCAGGTCCGGGAAGTCGCGTCATGAGTGATATTCTTAGAAAGCGTCGTCAATCAAGCTTACCTGCTCAATTGATAATCCCACCAGGGAAAAGTCGAATGTTGTTGAATGCACCAATTCCCGTGAAAGAATTAGAACCGCCAATTAATGGACGTTCTACCTTAATGCGACTGTGGAGCAGTGGTAAGATATATGCTGCAAGTTTAGCAATGTTCGCACCCACTAACGCAGATAAAACCGAACGTCCGCCAACATTACAAGAATGGCAAAATTTACTTGATAACGGTGATTTAGCAGGACCAAGAGATAAAGCACCGACACCACCAGAAGATATCAATAAACCAATCATTTACGGTAGAGTCTCTGGAGTCGCAAAAGGTTCTCAATGGAATTCTTTAGTGACTGATAGTCCTAAAAAAACTTATTTAACTATTCCTCAATCGAGTAAAGCTTTCTCCTACGGTATCGCTACTTTGCATCGTGGAACTTTAGGAACCAATCAAATTCAAACTG
This sequence comes from Cyanobacteria bacterium P01_D01_bin.50, assembly GCA_039200565.1. Lineage (GTDB taxonomy): Bacteria > Cyanobacteriota > Cyanobacteriia > Cyanobacteriales > Nostocaceae > Rivularia. Next base: position 10,522 of record JBCCSG010000239.1, read on the forward strand.
CCAAAATGCTGGTACGTTATCCCGATACCGCATATTACGCTCACGGCAACTATGGAATTCAGTATAGTTTGCAATTACCTCTATTAAATAAATCCTTATCAACGCAGACTGTCAAGGTATCATTGCAAACACCAATAAAAGAAGACACATTAACCAAAAACGGCTTACGCTTCTTTGATAATCCATCTAAAAGAGTATTCTTTCGCGGTACGGTAAGGGTGCGTTATACAGATGATAAAGGATTACCCCGCACTCGTTACCTGCATTTAGTACAGAATAGAGGTCAAAAAGGAGAAGCTTTGACAATATTGAATATAAAACCAGGTGGTAGAAGACTTGTAGAAGTTGATTTATTGTATCCCCCAGATGCGACACCACCGCAAGTTCTTACAATTGAAACAGAATAGAATTTTCTTGTAGGGTGCTGTGACGATTACGATAATTTATCAACCATAAAAAATTATCTGAACTTACCGTCACGCACCAGCAATTTAGACGATGGAATCTTGCATTTCCCTTAAACGAAACCACACTATCAATATACAAGAGTGAACCATTTGTTGGGTTTTACTTTATTCAACCCAACCTACACTAAATTACAGTTGAAACCGAAGATAAATAAATTTTTCTTGTAGGGTGCTGTGACGGTTACGATAACTTATCAACCATAACGAAATTATCTCAATTTACCGTCACGCACCATCGATTGATTTTTTGTACACAAATCAATCGATGGTGCGTGACGCTATACACAAACGTTTTTTTCTCCTCGCTAGATTTTTCAAAACGTCACAAACGGCAATAACGCGGGAAGAGAATCTACACCGCGTTTTGCCTCCCCTACAA
>JBCCSG010000240.1:0-11252 GCA_039200565.1 Cyanobacteria bacterium P01_D01_bin.50
CGCCCGAAGCAGTCGCCAAAGCAAAACACATCCCAGATGCCCTCAAGAAGCAGTTAAAGTGACCACCCTACGATACGAAAGAGCCTGCACCTGACAACATGAATGAAATTAGAGGCTGTAAGGACAGGTGGTGATCACTCTTTTTCAGTCATGTTGTCAGGTGCAGGCTCTTTCGTATCGTAGGGTGGTAACTTTAACTGCTTCTTGAGGGCATCTGGGATGTTTTTTGCTTTGGCGACTGCTTCGGGCGAAGGCCATCGGGTTGGGAATAAAGAAAAAATTCTTCTGGAAGTCGTCCATATGGTGTCAATGAGATCAGCACCACTAAGATTGGCTTCGTTGAGATCGGTATCACTGAGATCAGCTCCGTTAAGATCGGCATCACTAAGATTGACTTCAGTAAGATAAGCTCTGGTAAGATCGGCACCACTGAGATTGACTTTGCTGAGATCTGCTTGGCTGAGAGCGGCACCGCTGAGATCGGCACCGCTGAGATTGGCACCACTGAGATTGGCGAAGAAAAGACTGGCTTTGGCAAGATAGGCACCGCTGAGATCAGCACCACTAAGATTGGCTTCTTTGAGATCGATATCACTGAGATCGGCACCACTGAGATTGGCACCACTGAGATTAGCTTCAAATAAATTGGCCTTTCTGAAGTTCGCACGACTGAGGATGGCTTTACTGAGATTGGTTTTACTGAGGTTAGTTTTAATGAGCTTAGCGCCACTGAGGTTAGTTTTAATGAGCTTAGCACCACTGAGGTTGGCACCACAGAGTGTGGCTTGACTGAGGTTGGCATTTATAAAATTAGAATTTTCAAGGTAAGATTGTTCTAAATTTGCTTTAACCAAATCTGCCCCTTCAAGCTTAATTTCTCTAAGATAGGCATGTGAAGCTTTTAAACCAGCTAAAGTGGCTCCACCTTTGGCCAAGTCTTGTAATGCTAGAATACGTCCACCACTTCCCGTCTGATTTTCCGCTAAATTTATTGCTTGCCATGCTTCATAGCGGGATTTCTTTCGTCGATTGGGACTATCTAAAGCAAATGCAATCAAACCAACAATAATGCTAAAACCTTCAATATTATTAAATAATGGCAATTCTGGACTTAGGCTTTCTACAACATAACTTATAAAAGGTATCTTTTTTTTACTTTTCTGAATCGCAACTAAACTATTGATAATGAAAAGTAGCAAATATAAGATAACAATCCACTTCACAACCCAAATAAACTTTGGCTTTAACTTCGCTAACAACTGCCAAAACAACTTTTTCTGATCTTCCAAAGCCAAACTCCTCAATACATATGGGCTTAAGCTCCTACTGATATCGCAGTGTATGAAGGAAAATCACTTTTTTTCAAGTAAACTAAAAACTTTTCGTTAAAAAAAATAATTGTTCAAAATCTACTAATAATTTCAAAACGCTCAATCTTCCACTTCGATTGACATCGCATATCCTCTGCGATTAAGCACACAGAAGAATGAACCAAGGCCGATCAATTGCTTTTTTAAGGAGCTAATTAGCCACATACCAGGCTCGATATAATTTAGTCCGCCTTAGAACTGGTTTTTTTGTATAATTCCACTCCTAAGAGTGAGAGGGATTAAGCTTTGATTGTAGGTAATTTTAAGTTTCCCCATAAGCCATACCGTTAGCATCGGCATAACGATGCATAAAGCGCATAAACCTTTCCCAATGATCGTCTCTTTCAATTTCAAATTGGCAATCTACCCGTTTTAATTCATCTCCTTCATCGCCACCAAAAATAAATTTAGTTGAACTTGGAGTTACATTAATTTCCCCTTCTTCATCGGTTAAAAGCATTGTATTTAGAGATTTTTTGGTAAAGCTATTGAATTTTTCTAATGCTTGCAACTTTTCAAATGTCATTAAAACAATGCGTTTCCCTGTATTAGGATTACGACGCAAGCTGACATTTCCTAAATTTTCTGTAACGCCGGCAAAAAATTGAATTGAAGGGCTAGACATGATAATTTTTAATGTTGATTTTTTACATTATTCCCTCTCTGGGCAAGCAGGGAGAAGGCTGGGGACTAGCATTCAACCAAGAGAACTTAGTCTTGATTAATTATGAGAATAAAAAGTTTTTTCTCCCCCCTCTTCCCCCTCTCCCCCTTCCCTGCCCTAAATAGGCAATGTAGGTGTGGTGAATTACTAGGGGAAAAAACCGTAATTTGCAAATATTAACACTGCCCCTTCCAGCCAGCGGAGAGGAGTCTAGAGGGTAGGGTTCGGGAAAACTCTAAATACCCACTATTCCTTTTTTGCAAAACCAATTTACCTTCTATAAGGATAATACTGCGAATTGTACCCTGGCGGATATGGATAAGTTGTAATGGGCATTGTATTACTCACACCATTGGGAACAGAATTAATTTGCGGAGATTGATAAATATTGGTCCTCGTTGGTGGATTATTTAAGTAAGGAGAGTTGTTGCTTGGGGGAAGAAGATTATTTCCATTGATCCCCCCCATCGCAGCAGGTTGATTAAAGTATTGATAGGCAGAGCGAGAAACCGAGGTAATTAAAGTTTCTGCACGGGGATCATTTCTAGGGCGCTGTACCATAACAGCTGCAACGTAGCGCTTACCTGAAGGTAAATCAATTAAACCAACATCCCCCAACATTGCGCCAATATATCCAGTTTTATTCGCAATTGTGGCTCCCGCACCCAAACCTTTGGGTAATAAATGCCGCCTTTGATTGCCACGCATGATATCTAATATACGATCGCGAAATACTATGTTTGTAAAGAATTTTCCTTTACTTACCATTGCCATTATATGTCCCAATTCTTTGGGGCTGGTGGTGTTAGTTCCTTCTATATCGGGTAGTTGATTGCGAAGTACTGTGGCAGTTAATCCCCAACTGCGAAATCTTTGATTTAAAGCATCTATTCCACCCATACGGGCAATTAACATATTTGTAGCGGTATTATCGCTAATTACCATCATTTTATCAGCGACTTCCAAGGCTTTGAATTTGCTTCCTACTGGTTTACTCCGCATATTACCGGAGCCTCCTGCAAGCATTTCTTTTTCCATCACTAGCATTTCCGAAAGTTGAATCTTCCCTGCTTCTACATCCTGGAAAAAAGCAACGAGTATGGGTAATTTAATTGTGCTAGCTGCTGAAAATGTAGCATTGGCGTTTAAATCTACATAAGCCCCATTTTCTAAATCTGCTATGAAAACTCCCGGTGTTAGATTTGGGTTAGCAACAGCAAGACTTTGTATGGCACTTTTGAGAGGAATTATTTCTTGAGTTAAATATAAATTTTGATTCTGATTATTATTAGAAGTTACTTGGGGTTGGTTTTGTGCGACGTTAGAGGAGTTGGAACCTGAAGTCCCTTGAGTCGCTGGATCTAAAACTGACAGTACCGTACCTACTATTGCGCCAATCCCGACTCCTACAATTAATAAACGCAATATGTACAGCATGCTTCTCGCCATGGGCTTGAGGCGAGTTTTGTTAGATACTTTAACTCTTTTAGTTACCCGCTTATTAAATTTTAAGGGTGGAATCCCGTTTGCCGCAGCCGATTTCATCCCATTAGATGCAGCTTGAGATGCTGTTCTTTTTCTCAACCAAGTCTCTGCAGGCGCTTCTACTCTTTGTCGCTTGCGTGGCGTTTTTGCGTTAGAAGGAGTTGGGTTAACCGTTAAACGTGATGTTTCACCTTTACGAGGTGGACGTTGCTTCTCTCCAACTGCTTTAACTTTACCATTTCCCGGATTTCCCGGCTTTTGAATTTTACGTACTCGTTGACGGCGCTTTGTGGGTTGTCGCCGCCCAGAACTTGTAAATTTGTAACTTGATTCTGACACCGCTACTCCTTCTAACCCACTTACTCTGTACTAAAGTCCCAACTCCCACACCCAAACATATTTCTTACGCGCTTTTTACCAAAATTTATTGGTCACCCTTAGTAGCATTTTCGAGTTTAGTTTAAGCTATTATTCTTGCTTTTGGGTGGTAATTGCGTACATAATTAATATTCATTCATCAGTTTTTATGGCTTTCCGGGATGTGTAAGCGCCCACTGCATCTGTCGTAAAATACCTCTTAGCATAGCGACTTCTTGAGTTTGTAGTTGAGCGCGATTATACAATTGCCGAAATTTCTCCATGCGACTGTTGGCAGTATGGGGATAAAGATACTCAATAGATAGCAGTAGCGATTCTAACTGCTCGTAGTATCCTTCGACAACCTCTAATGGTGCGAGATCATTATTTGAAGTAGTCGGTTTAGCGTTATGCTGTTGAGTCTGTGCTAGTTCATAACAGCTAATTGCTACAGCAGAAGCTAAATTCAAGGATGCATATCCTGTATCAGTAGGAATACGCATAAATTTTTGGGCATAGTTCAATTCTTCGTTACTTAATCCTCGGTCTTCTCTACCAAAAATTAATGCTGAGGGTTGTGCTTCTGCTTCCAATAACCAAGGTAATACTTCACGGGGACTTTGTAGCGGATTATTTAAATCGCGATCGCGAGCTGTTGTAGCAATGGCTCGCTTGCAACCCTGTAATGCTTGGGGTAATGTGGCGACGGATACAGCTGATTCTAAAACATCTTTGGCATGAACTGCCATGATTTTTGCTTGTTCTCCCAAATAATCGCATTGGGGATTAACTAAAACCAGTTTATTAAGCGCAAAGTTTTTCATCACTCGTGCTATGGAACCTACATTTAATGGTCCTGCCGGTTCTACTAATATGATTTTCACCCCTGATGTGCTCATTTCTTATTTTCTCAAAAAAATATTAAATCAAAGAATATGTTCTATTCTCTATAAAATTCGGGCAAAGTTGACATAAAAAAATAAAAAGGCTTTTCTAAGATAAGTTAATTACAAAAAAAAGAGGGTTACAGCCCTCAATGTAAACTGATTTTTATGGCGTATCCTCAAAAAAGTAAATCTACGAATCTAAGAAGACCCCTTTACTCTGTTCTCAGGTTTAATAAGGTTTTGCTTGGTTGGTACCCAAATTCAGCAGATAGCTTTCCAACGCAGCTTGTTTATTACCGTTGATATTTATCTGCAAAATATCGTCAGTATTATTAAAACTAACCTTAAAAGCATAATTTTCGAGGGTTACTCCTAATACGGTAAGTTCTGTAGCATTGATAATCTCGTCTTTATTTAATTTGAAATCGGTAATTATATCCTTGCCGAAATCTTCAGACAAAACGAATTTATCCTTACCGGCTCCACCACTGAGAGTATCGTTACCTTTTTGACCATCGAGGATATCATCTTTTCCGCCACCTTCAAGTACATCGTCATCTGAAGTGTTATTAGTTAAACTTCCACCGAGAAGTAGATCGTTATCATTTCGACCTCGAATCAAATCGTCACCAGCACCCCCTTCAATGGTATCTTTACCCTTTCCACCCCGCAAATCATCTTTACCACGTCCACCAAGGATATTGTCAGCACCAGCCGAACCAGTAATCTTATCGTTACCATCACGACCGTTAATATAAGCAATATTTCGGAGTTCAATATCGGAAAAATTCCACCGATTTTCACTACCATCTCCCCCATCACGTAATACTGCACTACCCCGAGCAAAATCAGCACCTCCTTCGGAAGTGCCACCATCTCCATTTGCACCGTCAATAGCTACAACACCATTAAATATATTGCTGTTAAACCTTCTTGGCAATTCAATATCTCCAGTTTCAGTGGGAACAATTGTAACTTTATTGGGCTTTGTGGGAACCTTATCAAACTCCCCTGGATTACTATCGCCAACACCGAAAATATCGTCATTATTTCCCTTATCTTCAGTTAAACCCCATAATTCTCTACCATTAACACCGTCGTCGGCGGTGAAATAAAGTTGTCCGTTGAGATTGGTTAAATCATCGGGATTTGAAGAGGCACTTCCGGGGTTAATATCCCCTACTATTGATGTACCTTGGGCAGTACCGTCGCTCTTCCATAACTCAGTTCCATTGCTGCCGTCGTCTGCGGTGAAATACAGAATACCGTTAACATTTGTCAGATTACCTGGATTAGAAGAGTTACCACCAGGATTAATATCTGCTACTATAACTGTTCCACCTGCGGTACCATTACTCTTCCATAATTCAGTTCCATTACTTCCATCATTAACAGTGAAAAACAGGGTACCGTTAACGTTTGTCAGATTGTCTATGGTTGAACCAGAGCTTCCTGGAATAATGTCCTTAACTATAACTGTGCCAGCTTGGCTTCCGTTACTTTTCCACAGTTCACTACCATTAGTTCCATTATCGGCAATGAAATAAGCGGTACCGTTAACGTCTGTTAACTTACTCGGATTAGAGCCAGCATTACCAGGATTTATATCTTTGATTAAAACTGTACTAGCTTGGCTACCGTCACTTTTCCAAAGCTCTCTACCATTACTGCCGTCATCAGCTGTAAAAAACAGCGTACTATTAATATTTGTGAGATTACCTGGGCTAGAAGAATCATTGGGATTGATATTTTTGACTAAAACTGTACCCGCATCTGTACCATCACTTTTCCACAATTCTGTATCAACAGTACCTTGTTGAATGGAGTTGGCATTTGCGCTGAAAAATAAAGTGCTCTTAACAGCGGTTTAATTACTAGGATTTGCACCTCCAGCAGTAACATTTTGTTGTACTTGAACTGGGTTATTGGTGTTGTTATCAATCTTGAAAAGCTTGGATTGAAATGAGTCTGAAGAGTCGAATCCAGTGTAATATACCGTATTACCAGCTGCAGTTAAACCACCTATATTAGCAGGGGATCTCGGATCTAGACTAACCAGTGCAAACGTTCCAGATTCAGTACCATCACTCCTAAACAAAGAGATGTTTTGAAAACTTGTATTCATTGTGAAATACAAAACATCATCAACCTTAATTGTACTGCTGGGTGGAAATGAACTACCGCCAAAATCCCTTACTATAGATGTACCTGCCTCGCTTCCATCACTTTTCCACAGTTTCGTATTTAACCCATTAACAGGAGGATTGAAAGTACTAAAAATTAAGTTTCCATTGATAGTTCCCAGCAAATCAAGGCCTGGAGAATCGCTACCAGGCTCGACATCCTTAATCAAAAAGGGAATTAAATTTTGATTCATAATTCAGTTTCCTTGTCAGTAATTATTTGACAGATGTTGATTCTTGAAACATTAAAGGCAGAATATTTGCATAATGATGGCAATAAAATATACTAAAAACTAAAAATATTTGCCCATAAGCTAAAGTTTCTAGCTCCCTCTAATTCAGCAGTAAATATTACTGCAAAAGTTTTCTGCCTTTCATTCAGATTGACTTGTAGAGCTCTATTTTGATGGTAAAAATAGAGCTCTACAAGTCAGCCAATTTTTATAGCATTAAACACAAATGTTTTGAACGCTAACAAAAATATTTTTAACTTCACAAATCGCAACATAACCAATTAATCTGAGTAATCAATATGTTTTCATGCAAAAATGTAAAAACAAATTGATTAACAAAATTAGGACTTACGCAACTGGCATATTTTGTCGTAGGGTGCTGTGACACTTCGACTAATTTTTAACGCAATAATAAGGCTTGTAGTGTCACGCACCAACCGAGTCTTGTGACACTTGCGTAAGTCCTGAAAATATGAGAAGCAAAGCCATAAACAATACACTATTTTGAGTCAAAGTAACTTGTTCGCATACTTTTGAACCTTTTCAAAAATTAGAATTATTATACAGAAAAAGAAATATATTTTGGCTTAAATCATTAAAAAAAACACATAAATTTTTCAAACAATATATGTTTTTATACTTGCCTTTTTTTGTACAAAATCTCACCGATAACAGTAAATAGATATAAATTCGGATTGAAGCTAGTACTCCGCCACACCAACATTCCCGCGTAGCAGATGTGGGGAGCAGGGGTTCAACTGTTCGCTAAAAATCTGGGAAATCCTAGAAATTTGGGCGAGATTTGCTTGTAAAATCTATGACGTTTTGACATCATCTCGCCCAAATTTCCACCCCAACGAGCGTTCTTTGGACTCCTAGAAGCTAGTGTGGTAAAGGTATCCGGCGATTTTTATAGATTTAAGGTAGCGGGGAGAAAAAACTTTAATTAACCCCGCAAAGTAGTTTTGGCGAAGTATTATAACCGCTTGACTCAAAAATAATGTAGGTCCCATCAGGAGTGAAAGATTTTTTATAACGTAGTTGTAAGCTGTCGTGCATTAAAAATGCACAACAGCAAGGCAAAAGTCTGTATTGCAAAAGGGATAAGAGCTTTGGCTTTTACATAATATTTCTAAATATACTACTTTTATGCGTAGCAGCTTATGCGCGTTTCACGCATGCGGATCTTTACGATTCGTCTTACCCAACGTCGGTGTTGGGTTTTGTCCCTCAAACGTCACTTCCTACGAGAGTGCCTATTCCGTACTGCTTTTTTGGCTCCCTAACCTTACAAGATTTCGGTAATCTCAGAGCCGAATAGGAGTGGTTTTATCTATAATTAATGTAAAAAATTGACCGTTACCTTCGGTATAAAATGCAGGAACAGAATTTAAAACCAAATAATGAAATTGAAAAAAGCAGAATATGTCTCTAACAGCGCGCTATTCACAGCAAAACTGTAAGTATTAGTATGCTCACTTTGCGATTTGGCAGTTACCCTTCCATCTACACACATTGTGAGAACGAATAAAAGATTTCGTAAAATTTACCAGATTTAAACTCCCCAGGCAAGATTCGAACTTGCGACCAATCGGTTAACAGCCGACCGCTCTACCGCTGAGCTACTGAGGACTACGATTAATAATATTAAAGCTAAAAATAGAATTTGGCAAGTGTTTTAACAAACTTTTTTTGAAAAAATTTTTTACCGCACCCAAAGCAATACTTATGTACCAGTATATACCGGCTCTAAGTCAACCGATCTGTAGTTAGTAGATGCCGATATATGCCCCACTTGGTAGTTATTTCAAGCCCATTCGTAATTCAGCTAGCCGTTGCCGCGATTTGGCATCAATCGAATTAGCTAAGAATCTACCGTTGGGCTTTTTCCGTGATTTATATTTTTGTCGTCTGCGACAAACAGTGGCTTCTACTTCGTAACAGAGTTGTTGTGCAGATATCCACTCCGCTCCATAGCCTTGTACCGTTAACTGCTGCGCTCGGTCTGAGGTGGCGACAATTATACGAGATAATAGGCGTTGGGCTACTTTATGGCGCAATGACGCACAGAGTTTTTCAATGTAAGTATCTGCTGTTTGCCCAAAATCCGTGTAAAAGGCTGTGAGAAGGTTGGTAACAACTTCTTCGTTGCGACAATTTTTTTGGAAATGAGCATCGAAAACTACTTGGGTTTGGTAACCCGTAAATGCGCTATAGCTAACTAGGGCTTCAAGTAACTCATTACGTGCAGCCTCCAATCCCATGCTATCGCAAGTCTTCTTTAAGCAAGACCAAGCTCCAATGATGTTATAGCCGTCTACTAGTAAAACGGCTGGGGAAAATGAAGAGGACATGGTTATCAATCACAATATTCTAGATTTAACAAATTTCATTCATAACTCTTATAGTAATCTAAGCATTACTTGTAACACTATGTTACATAAGCACAAAATAGAGTAATATTACAAAATTGTGATTTTAATAGGGCTAGAAAACGCGCCTAATAAAAAACGCGCCTATATGAGACGCATTTATATTTTGATTGTTTTTAAGTAATTATTACTTAAGATAGAAGACGTGAAGAAAGAAAAACATTAGCTGTTTCCTCTCTGTAAATCCATCAAAAGTTGTTTGAGACGGGCAGGCTCTCCTTTATCTATTAAAACGCCTTGTTCTAGTAGGAAAGCACCATCGCAGTAGTTTAATTCATCTAAACGATGGGTTACCCAAAGAGCTGTGATACCTCGACTCTTTACCAAACGACGAACACCAGCCACTAATTCTAATTGGCTGTCTGGATCAAGTAAGGCGGTAGGTTCATCTAACAATAACAACGCACAGTGGCGAGCAATAGCACCAGCAATAGCTACCCGTTGTTTTTGTCCTCCACTTAAAGCATAGATAGGACGACGTTGCAGTGAAAGTAAATTGACTGCACTAAGCGCTTCTTCTACCCTTTCTCTAATTTGCTTGTGTGGTAATTTTTCTTCTACTAGTCCAAAAGCCACATCAGCACCAACAGTGGGCATAACTAATTGATGATCGGGATTTTGGAAAACAAAGCCAACGGGATGTAAAACCTGAATTTCGCCACTTTTAGGAGTTAACAGCCCTGCTAAGAGTCTAAGTAAAGTTGATTTTCCGCTGCCGTTTGTACCTAGGAGCATCCAAAATTCACCCCTGGGCACTTCTAAAGAGCAGGATTTTATTACTTGCGTTCCGTTAGACCAATCAAAGTTTAAATCTTTTACCGAGATTCCCGGTTCCGCCATTTGTGTTTCACCAATTTTCTATTCTGAGGTTAAAGCGAAGAAACCAGGAGTTTTACCACTTCCACTGGCTGCACCGTCTTTCTGAGTTATCTGCATACCAGAAATTTCACTAGCACGAATAGCGATTTTTTTCTCAACCTTACCTTCGCACTCAAGTTCTATGATATCAGGGTTGCCAGAATGCATTGCTGATAAAACTAACTGATAGACAGCTTCAGCATCGTCTTGAGTCTTGCGCTGAACCGATACGGGGAAAGCTGTATTTCTTACTGTTAAATCGATAGTAAACATTGAACCTTAATTAAATTTAACTGTAGGACTAATTTTAGCGCCAGCCTTACATTAACAGTCCTTCGTTGCAAATGAGAATTATAAATTACAAAATCTTAAAAAATAATTAACTATTTGCAAGTTGCGTTCGTTACCTGGTATTAACTTCTTCTTATAAGAAATGTATTTAGATAGAATCGCAAAAAAAAATCTGTGAATTTGAAAACTTACTGGAAAAATTACCTATTCTTCTTTACAATAAATGAGAGACAGTAAAAAATTGTAAACTAGATTGACAATCTAGTTGCTTTTCTGCATTGAGGCGATAGTCAAATATCGACCTCAGAGTTGAAAAAAGCTGTAATTATAACGTTTTGGAGATTTCATCTCATGACCATCGCAGTTGGACGCGCCCCTAGCACTAGAGGCTGGTTTGACGTACTCGATGACTGGTTAAAGCGAGATAGATTCGTATTTATCGGTTGGTCGGGCATATTACTTTTCCCCTGTGCCTTCATGGCTTTAGGCGGA